>NZ_CP058580.1 GCF_013402875.1 Halorarum salinum
AGCCCCTCCCCACCGTGTACAGCAGGTGGTCGGTGTCCCGCAGGTCGAGGACGTCCCGCCCGTCGACGACGACGAGCGGGCCGTCGAAGCCGTCCCAGTCGATCCCGTCGAACTCAGGATGGTCGGTGACGAGCGCGACGGCGTCCACGTCCAGGTCGTGGATCCCCTCGAGCGGGACGCCCTCCGCGTCGAACCCCTCGGCGTCGACGAGCGGGTCGGTCGCGAACACCTCGGCGCCGTTGTCCGCGAGCGTCCCGCAGACCCCGAGCGCGGGGCTCGCCCGCGTCTCCCGCACGCCGGCGCGGTACGTCAGTCCGAGGACGAGCACCCGCGCGTCCGCGAGCGGGACCCCGCCCGCGTGGAGCTCCTCGTCCGCGCCGACGACCCCGTCCGCACGCAGCCCCTCGGCCAGTTTCGCGGCGACGAAGCCGGGCATGGCGTCGTTCACGCCGCGGGCCGTCTCCAGCAGCGGCGCGGGCGACTCGAGCCAGTTGATGAGGAAGTACGGGTAGTACGGGATGCAGTGTCCCCCGACGCCCGGGCCCGGCGTGTGGATGTCACAGAACGGCTGGGTGTTCGCCGTCTCGATGGCCTCGCGGGTGTCGATCCCGAGTTCGTCGGTGAACCGGGCGAGCTCGTTCGCGAGCGCGATGTTCACGTCGCGGTAGAGCCCCTCGAACACCTTCACCGCCTCCGCCGTCGTCGCGTCCGAGACGGGAAGCACGTCGTTGTCCACGAGTTCCTCGTAGAGGACCCGCGCACACGCGGTGCTCTCCCCGTCGATGCCGCCGACCACCTTCGGGTGGGCGCCGCGGACGTCCCGGAGCGCCCGGCCGCTGGAGGTCCGCTCCGGGCAGAACGCGAGACCGAACTCGCCGCGGCGGAGGCCGCTCTCCCGCTCGAGCAGCGGGAGCACCACGTCGTGGCACGTCCCCGGCGGGACCGTCGACTCCACGACGACGAGGTCGCCCGGGTGGAGCCCCTCGGCGATGCCCTCGACCGCGGCCTCCAGCGTCGAGAGGTCGGGCTCGTTCGCCTCCGTGACGAGCGTGGGGACGATGACGACGTGGACGCTCGCGTCTCGGGCGGCCGCGGCCGGGTCGGCCATCGCCGTCAGCGCGCCGTCGTCGGTCACGGCCGCGACGGCCTCGGGGAGCCCCGGTTCGCGCTCGACGTGGCACTCGCCCGCGTTGACCGCCTCGACCACGTCGGGGTCGACGTCGACGCCGGTGACGTCGCCGCACGTCTCGGCGTACACCGTGGCGAGCGGGAGTCCCATCTTCCCGAGGCCGTACACCGCGACCGGCACCTCGCCGCGGGTGAACGCCGCGCGCCGGCCGTCCTCGTCGAGTTCGGAGCCGTACAGCGAGCGGACGTCGGTCCGGGTGGTCACGAGACCACCTCCGTCTCCCGCTCGGCGCGGTCGGCGGAGACGTCGTCGATCCGGCGGGCGACCTCGACGGCGCGGAGGCCGTCCTCGGCCGTGACGACGGGTTCTGTCCCGTGCCGGACCGAGGCGGCGAACGACTCCAGCTCCGCCTTCAGCGGCTCGCCGTTCTCGACGATGGGCCGCTCGACGACGCTCTCGACCCGCTCGCGCACCGCGCCGTCGTCCTCGATGTACGCCGGCGCCGTGTGGCGGTGGATCTCCACGGACTGGTCCATGTAGTCCACGTGGATGCGGCACTCGCGCGCGGTGATGCCGAGGGTCCGCACCTTCCGCTGGGTGACGCGGCTCGCCGTGAACGAGGCGACGACGCCGTCGTCGAACTCGCAGGTGGCGGCCGTGTAGTGGCCGTCCGCGGCGCCGGACGCGGTCACCGAGGTCGGGGCGCCGTCCAGCAGCGCACACACCACGTCGATGTCGTGGATCATCAGGTCGAAGACGGCCGAGTCTGCCACCTCGCGGTCCCGCGGCGGGCCGAGCCGCTGGGCGTCGACCGCGAGCACCTCGACGTTCGGGACGACGTCGGCGAGCGCCCGGACCGCGGGGTTGAACCGCTCGATGTGTCCGACCTGGAGCACGAGCCCCGCGTCGCGGGCCCGGCGCGCGAGCTCCCGCCCGCGCGGGACGTCGTTCACGTACGGCTTCTCGACCAGCGCGTGGACGCCGGCGTCGATACAGCCGTCGAGCACCGACGGATGTGCGGCCGTCGGGACCGCGACGGAGACCAGGTCGGCGGCCGCGAGCAGCTCGTCGGTCCCGCGGGCGACCGTGCCGTAGTCGTTCGCGACCGAGCGGGCGGCGGACTCGTCGAGGTCGGAGACGCCGACGAGGTCCACGTCCGGGAGTTCGCTGTACACCCGGGCGTGGTTTCGACCCATGCTGCCGACGCCGAGGACGCCGGCGGCGAGTGGCTCGGTCATGCGCTCTTGCGGCCGGTCTCGGCCGCGACCTCCGCGTTCGTCTCGGGGGCGTACGCCTCGACCGCGTCGGCGACCCGTCGGAGGTCGTCGGTCGAGAGCCCCGGGTGGACCGGCAGCGAGAGCACCTGCTCGGCGGCGCGCTCGGCGACCGGGCAGTCGGCGTCGACGCCCCCGTAGGCGGGCTGTCGGTGGATGGGGGTCGGGTAGTAGACGCCCGTGCCGACGCCCGCGTCCTCGAGGTGGTCGCGGAGGCCGTCGCGGTCGTCGGAGCGAACGGTGTACTGGTGGTAGACGTGCCGGGACCCCGGGGGCTCGTGGGGGGTGACGACGCCGGCGTCGTCGAGCCGCTTCGAGAGGTAGGCGGCGTTCCCCCGGCGCGCGATGGTCCAGTCGACGAGCTTCGGGAGCTGCGCCCGGCCGATGGCCGCACAGAGGCTCGTCATCCGGAAGTTGTGGCCGACCTCGGCGTGCTCGTACCCCGAGACGCGGCCGTGGTCGGCGAAGCGGGCGACCCGGTCGGCCAGGTCGGCCCGGTCGGTCGTCACCATCCCGCCCTCCCCCGTCGTCATGTTCTTCGTCGGGTAGAACGAGAAGCAGGCCGCGTCGCCCAGCGTGCCGACGCGCCGCCGGTCGTACTCGGCGCCGTGGGCCTGTGCGGCGTCCTCGACGAGCGCGAGGTCGTGCTCGTCGGCGATCTCGCGGAGACGGTCCATCTCGGCGGGGAGCCCGTAGAGGTGGACCGCGAGGATCGCCGCGACGTCGTCGCGCTCGCGGACGACCCGCTCGACCTCGCGCGGGTCGAGCGTGAACGTCGTGGGGTCGACGTCCGCGAAGACGGGTTCCGCGCCCGCGAGCCGGATCGCGTTCGCGCTCGCGACGAACGAGAACGGCGTCGTCACGACCGCGTCGCCCCCGCCGACGCCGAGCGCCTCGAAGGCCGCGTGGAGCGCGGTCGTGCCGTTCGTCGTCGCGACGCCGTGGTCCGCCCCGCAGAAGCCGGCGAACTCGTCCTCGAAGCGGCGGACCTCCTCGCCGTCCGCCAGCTGGCCGCTCTCGAGCACGCGCTCGACGCCCTCGTGCTCCTCCTCCCCGACCTGTGGGTTCGCGATGGGGATCATCGGACCGTGTTTCCCCCTTGCAGCCGCTCGGGGAGCGGCTGGTGTTCGGCGGGCGCCCCGACGGCCAGCGTGTCCGCGGGCACGTCCTCCGTGACGACCGCGCCGGCGGCGACGAACGCGCGCTCGCCCACCGTGACGCCCGGGAGGACGGTCGCGTTCGCGCCGACGGTCGCGTCGTCCTCGAGGGTCGGTCCCTCGAGGTCGACCTCCTGGCGCAGCGGGTAGTCGTCGTTCGTGAGCACCGCGCCCGGGCCGACGAACACGCGGTCGCCGACCGTGGTGTTCGTCGGGAGGTACGCGCCGGTCTGGATGCTCACCTCGTCGCCGACGGTCGACCCGCCGTCGATGACCGCGCGGGTTCCCACGAGCACGCCGTCGCCGATGACCGTGTCCTCGCGGACCAGCGCGTCGTGGCCGGTGGTGAACCCCTCGCCGACGGTCACGTCGCCGTAGACGACGGTGCCCCGGCGGATGGTCGCCCCGCGCCCGATGGTCGGCATCGACCCGTCGGGGTCCCCGAGGGTCACGTCGGGGTGGACCTCGGCGCCGTCGCCGAGCGACGTGTTCGTCACTGTGGCCCCCCTGGGCGGCCAAGCGACCGCGGGACTGCACCGCCGTTCGGTCCGGTACGTCGGGTCTGTGAGTGTGTCGAAGACATGGATAGGAACTGCTCGGTCACTTTCCCGGCAGTGTCCGCCCTTGCCCGGTATCGAACCATTGTTATGTGCGGCTTTGCCGTCGTTAATACACGGCTGCCGCCGCGGCGCCACCCCGGCGCGTGCGGTCGCCGCCTCGCCGCCGATACCGGCTCACGCCATCGCCTCCGGCGGTAGCACGTCCGGAACCGCGGCTCCAGTCGCCCCCGCGCCACCGTCAACGGCCCCCGTCCCCGCGCCCGGGGCGAGCGGAGTCGTCGTCCCCGCGTCGGCCGGCCGTCGACGGGCCCCGCTTGCGCGCGACGTAGTACACGGTCGGGCCGAACGCCCGCGAGAGCGCCCCGGATTTGCCGATGGTGGCGATCGGCTCGAAGCCGAACGCCCGGAGCTGGCGCCGCTGGGCCCGGGGGGTCGTCTGGTACGCCAGATACGTCTCGTCGCTGTTGGTGAAGCGCTTGTAGGGGGTCCCGACGAGCCCGTCGGCGGCGTTGCGCGCCCAGAAGCCGAGGGCGCCCAGGAACTCGGAGGCCGTCGGCGGATGGATCAGGAACTGCCGTCGGCTGTTGTGCGCGCTGAACACGAACCGGCCGTCGTCGGCGAGCACGCGGTTGATCTCGCCGAGTGCCGCGTGCCGCTTCCCCTCGGGGTACAGGTCGTCGAGGCCGTTGTACGAGAACAGGACGGTGCCGAACCGGCCGTCGGGGACCGGTATCCGGGTCGCATCGCCCCGGATGCACGGCGCGTCCACGGCGGCCGCGGTCTCCCGGATCATCGGGCCGCTTCGGTCCAGGGCGACGACGTCGTAGCCCCGTTCGACCAGGGCGACGGTCGTTCGACCGGCGCCGCAGCCGAGGTCGAGCACCGGCGCGTCGGGGTCGAAGAACCCCCGTTCGAGCGCCCGCCGTTCCTGTTCGAACAGGCCGCCAGCCCGGAGCGTCACGTACCTCCGCACTGCGTCCTCGCGCCGGTAATCGGCGGTGTCTCCGACGCCCGTCCCCCGTTCGTCCGCGCGCGTTCGACTCGATACCATCGGCCCTGGCGTGGGTATCGACGTCGCAACGGCGCCACGTCCGTTCGTGCGGCCGCGGCGGGGACGCGTCGACGCGACGAACCTCCCAGTGCGGCCAGTCATGTCCCACAGCCCCCCCGGGACCGGGCTCCGGACTCGCGGAGGCGCCGCACGGAGACGTCGGTCGTCTCGATGTTGGAGTTCGTGAAGCGGTACGGCCTGTCGGTGACCGCGAAGTGGGCGTCGCGGATGGCGCCGTTCACCCGGGTCGCGCTGACGCCCGTGCGGTTCCGGCCGGTCTGGTGGACGCAGAGCCCCTCGAACACGCAGTCGTCGCGCTCATTCGCCTGGATCGCGGCGCCGGTCGCGGCCGACCCGGTGACCGTCACGTTCTCGACGCGGAAGGAGCCCCCGCGGCCGAAGAGGCCCCTGGACTCCTGCGCGTGCTTGATGCGGATGGCGTTGACGCCGTCGGCGTCGACGTGGACGTGGCTGTCGCGCATCGTCGCCGACGTCAGTTCCGTGGAGAACGTCACTCCCCCGTCGCTCTCGGTCACCGCGAGCATCTCGACGAGACAGTCCTCGACGAGGACGTCGTCGCCGCCGCGGAGGCGGATGCCGCGCATGTTCTCGAACCTCTGACGGGGCTCGTCGCACCTGACGTGGACGCCGCGGACGATGCTGCCGGCGTCGGCGTTCACGCGCACGCTCGCGACGTCGTTGTTGGCGTAGTAGCCGCCGAGCACACGGACGCGGCCCTCCGGGGGGTCGGCGTAGAGGCCGTTGTCCGAGAACCCCTCGACGTGACAGTCGGCGAACGTGAGATCCCCGCGCGTGTCGTCGCCCACCTCACAGCCGGTGATGCCCGGCCGCATCGCCACCGCGCCGTCGGGCAGACGGAGCCGTTCGATCCGCCCGACGCCGTCGGGACTCGCGACGTCCACGCGGACGGTGTCCGTGTCGACGTCCTGTCGCCCGCTGACCGAGACGTCCCGCAGGAGGAGGTCGTCGTCGACGCGGGCGACGATCGGCCGGCCGCCCGTCCGGTCCGCGCGGAAGTCGAACCGGAGCCCCTCGACGAGCAGGCGGGAGGCGGTGCCGGGCGCCCCGAGTTCGATCACCTCGTCGTCGAACCCCTCCTCCGGGACGACGGTCGCCCCGTCGGAGACGAGGCCGAACGAGTCGAACTCGGTGAACTCCCAGGTCTCCTCGAGCCGGTACCGGCCCGGCGGGAGATACAGGAGCCGGCCGTCGGCGGCGACCTCCTCCAGGGTCCCCTCGATGGGCTCCGTGCCGAACGGGTCGACCCCGTGCTCCTCGAGGTCGACCACCTCGTCGATCCCCCACGCGTCGGCGACGTCGTCCAGGTTCGGTCGGTCGGCGGGCGGCGGCTCCCCCCACGGCTCCGGCTCCGACTCCGGCTCCCTGCCGCCGCAGCCGGCGAGCCCGACCGACGCTCCCGCGGCGGCCGCTAGCAGCGCTCGCCTCTTCATGGTCGGTCAGGGGACCGTCGGCGGATTGTTATACGTCCCGTGTTCGCGGTACGGTCACCCTGTCGTCCGGAGAGGGCGTCCACTTTCCCCTAGCGCGCGTCCAGTTCCGCGTACGAGAGCGCCCATCCGTTCGGGTCCCTGAGCGAGACGCCGCCGGCGCTCCACGGCGTCTCGTCCGGGCCGCCGAGGTCGTAGGCGACGAGGCCGGTCGGGCTCGCGACCGCCGAGAGCGGCGGGGCCGTGTCGGGGAGGAACCCCCGCTCCCGGAGCAGCGACGGCGGGATCGTGTCGCCGCTGTGGGCGACGATGTCGGCGTCCGACAGTTCGGGGAGCACCCCCGACAGCAGCGCGCGCAGCCCCGCCCGTCGATCCCGGCCGCCCGCGAGCGGGTAGACGTCGACGAGGTTGGCGGTGGTGACGCCCCCCTCAGTCGCCGTCCCCGTGACGAGCGCGGCGGCCGTCTCGCCCGCGACCTCCGCCGAGTAGACGGTGTAGTCCCACATCGGGTTCCGGTAGCGCCACTCGAGGAACGCCTCGTCCCGGACGGCGTGGACGCCGGCCGGGACCGCCCGCCCGTACAGCCGCGACAGCAGGCCGACCGGGACGTCGGCGTGTCTGAGAACCCGCGCGTCGTCCGGCACGCTCGCCCGCCGGTCGCACCTCCTCGCGTACGCCCGCGCGACCGGACCCGCGACGGACCCGGCGAGGCGCCCGAGTGCCCCCTCGCGGTCGCCGGCCAGCGCCGCCGGGTCCTGGATCCGGTAGTACGACGGGAGCGTGGCCACCTCCTCGCCGCCCGCCTTCAGGAACCCGGGTCGCGAGAGGTCGTTCGGGCAGTTGAAGCAGAACCGCGGGGCCATGTCGCGGTAGTGGTCGAGGGCCCGCCCGGTGAGCCGGCTGAAGACGCCGCGACGGCGGTGGTCGGGGTGGACCATCGTGTCGCCGAAGCGGAGCGCGAGCGTCTCCTCGCCGCCGGCGCGCATCCGGAAGGGGACCTGCGGGCGAGCGCCCGCCAGTTCGCCCCCCGCGTCGGCGACGAGGACGGGGACGTGCGAGACGTACGGGGTCTCGCGGTACTTCCAGTCGAACCACGCCTCGCTCCCGCCGCCGAACGCCTCGTCGTACATGTCGAGGAACCCCGCGAGGTCGTCGGGGTTGAACCACCGCAACTGGTACTGGTCCTCGGAGTCGGTCATACCGTCGACACGTGCGTGATCCCCATAGTTAGTCGCCGTGCCGCGGACGCGTCGGGGTCAGTCCTGCCCCTCCGCGAGCGGCGTCGCCGCCTCCCCGTCTTCCGCGTTCCGGAACACCTCGCAGTGGTCGCGGTGGTCGAAGTCGTACCTGTCGTTGCAGATGTCCGCGCGCATGGGGGAGACGAACGACTCCTGGGCCCGGCAGAACGGGCGCTCGTGGTCGAACTCGAGTTCGCCGTCGTCGTCGCGGTACTCGAGGTACGGGCAGGTCATACGGGGTACACCTCAGGGCGGGGGCTCAATGTTATCACCCACTTATGGCTCGTTTGGTCCCGCCGATGCCCAGCATCTCGCGCGCCTCCGCCGGCGTCGCGAGCTCGCAGCCGAGCCCCTCGAGGACGTTCGCCGTGCGATCGACGAGCTGCGCGTTGCTCTCGACGGGGACGCCCCGCTCCAGGTAGAGGTTGTCCTCCATTCCGACCCGAACGTGCCCGCCCATGATGGCCGAGAGGGTCGTCAGCGGGAGCTGATGTCGGCCGACCGCGAGGAGGTTGAACTCCGCCCCCTCGGGGAGGTTCCGGATCATGTTGAGCACGTTCTCGGGCGAGGGCATCGTGAAGGTGCCGTGGCCGAAGATGATGTTGACGTAGTAGGGCTCCTCCAGCAGCCCCGTCTCGATGAGCCGGTGGACCTCGTTGAGGTGGCCGTTGTTGAAACACTCGAGTTCGGGCTTGATGCCCTTCTCCCGCATCTCCTCGGCGAGCGACTCGATGTTGTGCCGGTTGTGTTCGGTGATGATGTGCTGTTCGCGGTTGAACGGTCCCATGTCGAGGCTCGCCATCTCGGGGTACGGGTCCGTCCTGATCCCCTGTACCCGCTCCTCGTAGGTCGCCTGGCCGCCGGTCGTGTTCTGGACGACGATGTCCTCACAGCGGTCCCGAACCGCGTCGTTCACCGCCTGGAGCCGTCGCGCGCTGTTCTCGCCGTGCTCGTCCCGCCCGTGGAGGTGCGCGATGGCGGCGCCCCGCTCCTCGCAGGTGCGGACCTCCGCGGCGATCTCCTCGGGCTGTTCGGGAACGTTCGGGTTCGCGTCCTTGCCGTGGACTCCCCCCGTCGGCGCGACCGTGAGTACGACCTTCCGCCCGTCGAGGTACTCCTCGTAGGTCATCTCTCCCTGGATACCTGTTCGCGGGTCGTATTGTTGTACTGGCCCTACAGTTTCGCCGAATGAGAATGGTCGATGTACCACGCCGTCGGGCGATGCTTCAGGCGAGCTTACCGCCGGCAGATTCGCCGCGTGAGAGCGGACCGGATCCGAGAGAACCGGGCGAGCTGGAACCCGACGACGGAAGGATCGGGGAAAGGGAGCGGTAACGGGTCCGTGCCGTCCCGCTAGTTCACACCATCGTCTCCAGATCGCGGATCGAGTCGGGGTCGACGACCATGAAGGCGTTCTCGCGGAGCATGTTCTCGTCGGACGGGAGCACGAGGATGTGCTCGTCCGCGCCGTCGGACGACCGGAGCACGTCCAGCTCCAGGAGCTGATAGCCCAGGTCGGACTCGGGGTCCGGGTCGCGCGGCAGCCGGCCCCAGTCCCGATGGCTACCCGTACTCATCTCAGACGCCACAGACGTTCTCGTCGTCCTCGTCCTCGGAGTCTTCGGAATCGGAATCGTCGCCCGACTCCTCGTCGTCCGCGCCGTCGCTGCCGGAGTCGCCCTCGTCGGAGTCCTCGGCGTCGCCGCTCGACTTCCCGTCGGAGCCGCCCTCGGATGCGTCTTCGGCGGTTTCACCCTCGGCGGATTCGCCCTCGGCGTCGCCGGCCGTCTCCTCGTCGGCCTGCGCCACGGAGACGGAGCCGTTCCACGGGCCGAGGCCGGACTCGACGCCCTCGATCTCGTCGGCGGCGGGGTTGCCCGTCACGTCCGAGGGGAGCGGGAACGAGACGTCCCCGTCGGCCGCGAGGTCGGACTCGCTCACGTCGGCGCCCTCGATAGTGAAGCTACCGGAGCCGACGGCGACGCAGTTCTCGACGGTGATGTCGGCCGAGCCGCCGGACTTGTCGCGGACGAGTTCCTGGTCGGTGTCGTTGTAGAACGTGCAGTTGCGGATCTCGACGGTCGCGCCGGCCGCCTCGTCGTGGACCTCGATGGGGTTGGCGGGGCCGTTGACGTCGAGATAGATGAAGTAGCAGTTCTCGATGACGATGTGGCCCGGGGCGCGCACCCGGATCCCGCGCGCGTTCGGGCTGTTGGTGTCGTCGCTGGGGATGTCGGCCGTGACGGCGACCAGCGAGTTGCGGACCTCGGTCGTCAGTCCCTCGCTCGTCCCCTCGCGGTGGCCGACGCGGATGCCGGCGATGTTGTTGTTCACCGCGGCGCAGTTCTCCATCGTCACCGGCGGCTTGTCGACGTACGCGCCGTTGTTGGCCATCATGCCCCAGGCGGAGTTCCGGATGGTCAACCGCTCGTCGCCGCCCTCGGGCGTGTACAGCGCGCGGTCCTCGCTCTGCTGGCCCCCCTCGGGCCAGACGAAGCCGTCGACGGTCGCGCCGGGGTTGACGTTGAGCCCGGCCTTCGCCTCGGGGTTCGCGCCGCGGACGACGACGTTCTCGAGGGTCCCCTCGACCTCGCCGTGCATCGTCCCGGACTCGAGGTTCAGGACGACGTCGCCGGGCGACCCGCCGCCGACGAGCGCGGCGTCCGGGCCGATCTGGATCTGGGAACCGTCCCACGAGTACTCGCCCGGCTCGAGCGTGACCTCGCCGTCCGGTTCGAGCGGCAGTTCGCCCTGTGCGGCGGCCCCGCCCGGGAGGCCCCCGACGGTCCCCACCGCGGCGGCCGCGGCGGCCACCCCCTTCAGCACCGAGCGTCGCGAGGAACCGCCGACCTCCCCGCCGGTAGGCGCGTCGTTATCGACGGATCGATCGGTAGCATCGTCCTTCTCGGCTCCGGCCTCGTTGTGGCGTTTCGCCATGGACGCGTAGGATGGAGTTTACCGAAAAGTCGTTTCGACCAGTTCCGCCCGGATGATTGGTAACGGCTACCTACTGGTTACCGCTTGCCGGCGCGTGGTGACCAGGTGCGTACGGACTTCCGATGATAGTAGGTATCCGTCGCTTAATACCGCGCCCTCCGGCCTGACCGAAACTAACGACCCGATACCGCGAGGTAGGACGATCCAACCCTGACGGCGCCGTCCACGGAGGCGGTGAAACGCCGCCCTAGCTGCGTTAGGAGGCTGCTACTCCGAACGATCGGGCGTTCATTCGTGGGTGCGACCGCGTTGGTACGCCCGACGACTCCCGCCGGGCGCCCATCCTCCGTCCCGAACCGTCGCGCCCGCCCCGCCAGGGGCCCCGGAGACGCCGGGCGGTTCCGCGGAGGCTACCCTCGACAATGCCTCCATAACAATTGTACCGGGTTCGGTGGGGACAGTCGTGAGTCGAAATGACACGTCTTCCGGGTTGCGGACGCTTCTCGTCGGGCTCGACGGGGCCTGCCTACCCGTCCTCGACCCGCTCGTCGAGGAGGGGCGCGTCCCCGTGCTCGCGGATCTGCTGGAACGGGGGGTGTCGGGGCCGCTCGAGTCCCAGATTCCGCCGTGGACGCCGAGCGCCTGGCCCTCGCTGTACACCGGAACGAACCCCGGCCAGCACGGCGTCTTCGACTTCCTGACGTTCGACGGCTACGACTGGAGCGTGGTGAACCGCACGCACGTCCGCGAGCACGCGCTCTGGGAACTGCTCGCCGAGCAGGGTCGGACGAGCGTCGTGGTCAACGTCCCCGTGACGTCCCCCCCGCGCTCGTTCGACGGCGCGCTGGTCCCGGGGTACATCGGCCCCGAGTCGCCGCCGTGTCACCCCGAGGGACTGCTCGAGGAGCTCCGCGCGGAACTCGGCGACTATCGGGTGTACGGCCCGCGGGGGGTCGAAGGGGACGAACAGGTCGAGTGGTACCGTCGGCTTACCCGGATGCGCGGGGCCGCGTTCCGCCACCTCACGGAGCGGTTCGACCCCGAGTTCGGCTTCCTCCAGTTCCAGCAGACCGACACCGTGTTCCACGAGCGGCCGGAGGACGCCGCGGCCATCTCGGCCGTGTTCGAGGCGGTCGACGACGAACTCGGCTCCGTGCTCGACCGCTGTGATCCCGACACGGTGATCGTGGCGAGCGACCACGGCATCGGCCCGTACGACCCCGACGAGTTCCGCGTCAACGAGTACCTCCGCGAGCGCGGGTTCGTCGAGACGACCCGCGGCGGCGGGATGCCCTCGTGGTCGACGATCGCGCCGGAGGACCGCGACGAGGGGACGCCGAGCGAGGACCGCACGCTCGCCGAGCGCCTGCTCTCGGCCGCGGCCGCGATCGGGCTCACGAGCCAGCGGATGGGGGCCGTGCTCTCGCGACTCGGCCTCGCGGAGTTCGTCCTGCGGTTCGTCCCCCGGGACGCGGTCCGCGCGGCGACCGAGAGCGTGGACTTCGAGCGCTCGACCGCCTACATGCGCTCCCGGACGGAACTGGGCGTCCGGATCAACCTCGCCGGGCGCGACCCCGACGGAACGGTCTCCCTGGCCGAGTATCCGAGCGTCCGGGACGACCTGGTCGAGGAACTGGCCGCCGCACGGACGCCCGACGGCGAGCCGGTGTTCGAGGAGGTCGCGCCCCGGGAGGAGTACTTCGAGGGGCCCCACGTCGACGACGCGGCCGACATCATCACCGTCCCCGCGGCGTTCGACACGTACCTCTCCGCCTCGCTCCGCGGGGGGACGTTCGGACCGGCCCCGGAGTCGTGGAACCACAAGCGCGACGGCATGTTCGCCGCCGCCGGCGCGGGCGTCGCCGCGGACGCGAGCCTCGACGGCGCCCACCTGTTCGACGTGGCCCCGACCGTGCTCTGCTCGCTCGGGGTCCCCCCGAGCGAGCGGATGGACGGGGAGCCGCTCCCGGTCGTCGACCCGCTCCCGCCCGACGCGTACCCCGCCTTCGACGCCCCCTCGACGCGCGAGACCGCCGACGCCGCGGTCGAACGGCGCCTGACCGACCTCGGCTACCTCGACGACACATGAGCGTCGACGTGCGCCCGGTCGACGAGGACGAGTGGAACGATCTCGTCGACCAGTCGTCGCAGGCGACCCCGTTCCACCGGGCGGAGGCGGTCGGCGTCGTCGCCGAGCACGCGGGCGCGACCGCCCACAGGCTGGTCGGGTTCAAGGGGAACGAGCCGGTCGGACTCTTCCCGGTGTTCACCATCTCGAAGGGCCCGGTGACGGCCGCCTTCTCCCCGCCGCCCGACCTGAAGGTCAACTACCTCGGCCCGGCGCTGCTCAACTCCGGGAAGCTGAAGCGGCGCAAGCGGGACCGCCGCCACCGGCGGTTCGTCGACGGCGTCCTCGACTGGGTCGAGGAGCGGGACTCGCCCAGCTACTGGCACGTCAGGACCTCGGTCGGCTACGACGACACCCGCCCGTTCCAGTGGCGCGGCTACGAGGTCGAGCCGAAGTACACGTACGTCGTCGACCTGGAGACGACGCCCGACGAACTCATCGGCAGGTTCACGGGCGACCTCCGGAACAAGCTCCGGGGCGAGTACGACGTGACCTACGAGATCGGGGAGGAGGGACCCGACGCCATCGACAGCATCATCGAGCAGACGCACGAGCGACACCGCGAGCAGGGGGAGTCGTTCCCGGTGACCGCGACGTTCGTGCGCGACCTCGCCGACCGGCTCCCGGACGGGGCCATCAGGCCGTACGTCTGCCGGGTCGACGGCGAGTTCGTGGGCGGGCTCGTCGACGTGGAGAGCGACGACTGCGCGAGCGCCTGGATCGGCGGCGTGAAGACGGACGCCCCCGTGCCGGTGAACGACCTCGTCGAGTGGCAGCTGTGTCGGGACGCGATGGAACGCGGCCGGAGTTCCTTCGACATGTTCGGGGCGAACCACGAACGCATCTACTCGTACAAGGCGAAGTTCGCCCCCGACCTCGTCACCTACTACAGGCTACAGCGGGGATCGGCCGGGATGAACGTCGCGTCGAAGCTGTACAAGCGGTTCCGGTGACCGCATCCTGTCAGGACAGGGTGTCCCTACCGCACCCGCCGCGGCGGTACGGTCGCCTTTCGGCCCGAACGCGCGCTGCCACGGCTGCTTCGAGCCCGTCGGCCGAGCGGCCGCCGCCGTGTACGCGACGCCTTCGGACGTACCTACTCCGACGCACGTCGCACATACCAAAGGCCGAATCCGCCGTACTCGGGCGCACATGCGACTCGAGCGACGACGTCTGTTGGAACTCGTGACGCCCGGACTGGCCGCCGGACTCGCGGGCTGTGGCGGCCCGCCGGAGGAGGAGGAGGGGACGAACCCGCTCGAGGTCGAGACGGCGACGGGAGAGGCGACGGAGGAGGACGCGGGGACGGGTCAGGGGGCCGCGACGGAGGCCGGTGACACGCCGGCGACCGGAACCGGAGACGACGCGCTCGGGAACGGGACGGCCACGGTCACCGACGCGCCCGGGAACGGGACCGGGTCCCCGTAACCGCCGGCGTTCCCCGGGCCGTCGAGCCGACCACGGCTCCGGCCGCCGGCTCGCGATCCGCGTCCACCAACGGAGTTCGTCCGGCCGAGATAGCTCGTACATATTTGATGGTTCGCACGTCAAAACCCTCAGCGACGTCGCCGTCCCGGCACGCGTGACGCGTTACCGTTAGCACGTGGCCCCTCCCGTCCGCGGCAGCCCGGACCGTGATCGGTGTCGTTCCGCGCGGGTTACTTTCGCAAGGATGCCTTCTAAGTCGAGCCGCCTCGGCCGACGCCGACCGGGCGTAACCGACGGACCGGCAGGGTGCGCCGTTCGGCGGCGGCGCGGACTGGCTTGAGAATCCGTGGCGCACGGTTATCGGCCGAACGACCGTCGGATACGCACTACGATGGCTAACCGAAACCGCGGACGACGCTCGAACCTCCCCCGACGGACGGTGCTCAAGGTCGCCGGCGGCGCCGCCGGGGCGGCGGGCCTGGTCGGCCTGACGACGGGACAGGAGTCGCAGTCGTTCCGGCTCGACGGGGAGTCCTCGGGCTGGGTCGGCCGGGAGCCGTCGTCCATCGAGGGCGACGTGAACCCGACGCTGACGCTCGAACCCGGGACGGAGTACGAGGTGGTGTGGGAGAACACCGACGGTGCGCCGCACAACTTCGCGATCCTCGACGCCGAGGGGAGCGAACTCGTCAGGAGCGAGATCGTCGAGGGACAGGGCGAGACGCAGACGGTGACGTTCACGGCCGAGGAGGCGATGGCCGAGTACTACTGCGAGGTCCACCCGGTCGCGATGCGCGGCGAGGTGCAGGTCGGCGGGGGCGGCGGCGGGACCGAGACGCCCGACGAGGGGGCGGAGTCGGTCGTCCCGCAGGGCCCCAGCGTGGGGCTCGAACCGGTCGCACAGGGGCTCACCAGCCCGGTCACGATGGAGTACGCCGAGGAGGACCGCGACCGCCGGTTCGTCGCCGACCAGACCGGCCAGATCTACGTCCACGACTCGGAGGGGCTCGCCGAGGAGCCCTTCCTCGACGTCAGCGACCGGATGATCGAACTCCAGTCGACCTACGAGGGCGGGTTCGAGCCCGGCGACCTGCGGATGGACGAGCGGGGCCTGACCGGTCTGGCGTTCCACCCCGAGTTCGCGGACAACGGGCTGTTCTACGTCCACTACAGCTCCGAACCGCGGGACGGCACGCCGGACGGCTTCGACCACACGGAGGTGATCTCGGAGTTCCAGGCGGCCGACGACATGGAGTCGGGCGACCCGGAGTCCGAGCGCGTGCTGCTCGAGATCCCCCACCCGCAGTTCAACCACAACGCCGGCCCAATCCTCTTCGGTCCGGACGGCTACCTCTACGTCACGATGGGGGACGGGGGCGGCGCCAACGACACCGGGACCGGCCACGTCGAGGACTGGTACGACGGGAACGAGGGCGGCAACGGCCAGGACGTGACCGAGAACCTGCTCGGGAACGTCCTCCGCATCGACGTGGACTCCGAGGGGGAGGACACGCCGTACGGCATCCCGGAGGACAACCCCCTCGTCGGGGAGGACGGCCGGGACGAGATCTTCGCCTGGGGGCTCCGCAACCCCTGGCGGGCGACGTTCAACGACGGCACGCTCCTCGTCGCCGACGTCGGGCAGGCGCTGTACGAGGAGGTGAACGTCGTCGAGAACGGCGGCAACTACGGCTGGAACGTGAAGGAGGGGACCGTCTGCTTCGACGCCTCGAACCCGGGCCAGCCGATGGACGACTGCCCGTCGACGTCCGACCGCGGCGCCGAGTTCCGTGACCCGGTCGTGCAGTACCCCCACTCGCGCGACGGGACGAGCGTCGGCGTCGCCGTCGTCGGAGGCTACGTCTACGACGGGGAGGCGATCCCGGACCTGCAGGGCCGGTACGTGTTCGGCGACTGGACGAGGGACCCGACGTTCCGCGAGGCCCGCGGGGTCATGTTCGCCGCGACGCCGCCCGAGGGGTGGGCCGACGGCGACGGGACGGGAACCGGCACCCCGACCGGGACGGAGACCGGGACCGCGACGGAGTCCGGCACGCCGACCGAATCCGGCACGCCGACCGAGTCGACCACGGGGACGCCGACGGGGACGCCGTCCGGCGGAGGGGCCGAGACGTCGATCGACGCGTCCGATGGCGGCGACCTCTGGCCGATGGAGGAGCTGGTCGTCTCCGGCGGCGACGGCCTCGGCCGGTACGTCATCGCGTTCGCACGCGACCGGGAGGGGGAGCTGTACGTCCTGACGAGCGGCCGGGCCGTCCCGGAGGGCGACACCGGCGAGGTCCTCAAACTCGTCCCCGGGGACGAGGGGGCCGGCGGGACCACCGGCACCGCGACCGGAACGGGCACGGCCGGGGGTACCGACGACGAACCGACCACCGAGGGGGAGGGCGGGACGCCGGCGGGCGAGGGCGAGACGACGACGGACGGGGACGAAACACCCGACGACGAGGGAGGGGCCCCGGCCGAGGGGGAGGAGACGACCGAGACGGACGGCCCGGGGTTCGGCGTGCTCGCCGCTCTCGGCGCGGCGGGCGCCGCCGGCTACCTCGCGACCCGACGGAGCGACGACGGCGAGGACTGAGGCGGCGGCCGATCGCGGCCGACCGTCCGGCGAACGAACCGGTTCGCCGGCGGCGACGCTCCGCCGGGGCGACTAGCAACGGGAAAGTTATAACATCCCGGTACCATATGTTATCGAACACGACCGTCGACCCGAGATGGTCGCTTTCTCCCCCGCCACGTGCCCGAGGGAACGCGAGGACGGAGCTTCCGAGATGACGACTAACTTTCCGATCGTACGTTCGATGAAGCCGGCTAAACTCGTTCGTACGACCATACTAGCGGAAATTCAGAGCCGGATCTAACTCGCTCGGATATATTTACCCAGGCACAGGATATTCGGAACGACCACTTCCGAACACTGAGTGCATTTCTTATGCTTCGTGGCCGATATGTCCCCCTCGTCCGATGGTTTCCCGACCGGCGACGGGCCCGGCGGGTCGTGCTCCAGACACGCTTATGGTGCCACGTGCCAACCGGTGACTCGGAATGCGAAAGGTACGATTCCGGGACCCGGCGGGGAGCGTACGCGTGGGCGAGTGGGCCGACGGCGCCGTGGAGTTCGGCGGCCAGCGGTTCGACCTCGCGGACGTCTCGCTGCTCCCGCCGACGGACCCCTCGAAGATCGTCTGTATCGGCCTGAACTACGCGAACCACGCCGCCGAGACCGACTCGGACGTGCCCGAGCGCCCGCTGCTGTTCCTCAAGACGCCGAACACCCTCGCGGGCCACGGCGACACCGTCACGCTCCCCGAATCGAGGGAGCGCATCGACTTCGAGGGCGAGCTCGGCGTCGTCATCGGCGAGCAGTGTCGCAACGTCGCCGAGGATGACGCCGAGGAGGTCATCGCGGGCTACACCTGCGTCAACGACCTCTCGAACCGCGACGACCAGCGCGTCGAGCAGAACTGGGTACGGGGCAAGTCGTTCGACAACTCCGCGCCCGTCGGCCCCGTCCTCGCCACCCCGGAGCACCTCCCGGACGGCGCGAGCATCGAGACCCGGCAGAACGGCGAGGTGCGACAGTCCTCCTCCATCGACGATCTCATCTTCGAGATCCCGGAACTGATCGCGGAGATCACCGAACTGATGACGCTGGAGGCGGGCGACGTGATCGCCACCGGGACGCCCGAGGGCGTCGGCCCCATCAGCGGCGGCGACGAGGTCGAGGTGGAGGTCGAGGGCGTGGGGACGCTGCGGAACGACTACGTCGCCGGCGAGTTCACCGGGGACGGGACGCACGACTTCGTCCCGAACCAGTAGCCGGCGGGTGACCCCGTCGGCCGTCCGCGGCGGGCGGATCGGCCGGCGTCCGTCGACGCTCCCGTCGGACGGCTACTCCACCCGCTCGACCACGTTCGTGAGGGTCCCGACCCCCTCCACGGTGACCGACACCTCGTCGCCGTCGGAGAGCGACACGTCCTGGAAGTGCCCGACGCCCTTCGGCGTCCCGGTGGCGATCACGTCGCCGGGCTGGAGTTCCACGCGGGTGGAGACGTACGACACCAGGTCGGCCACGTCGTAGATCATCAGGTGGGTGCCCTCGTCCTGGACGACGTCGCCGTCGTGGCGCGTCTCGATGTGGAGGTCGTTCGGGTCGCCCACCTCGTCGGCGGTGACGACGGCGGGGCCGACCGGGGTCGAACTCTGCAGCGCCTTCGAGGAGAACCAGTCGAGCCACTCGGCGTCCTTCGCCCGCACGTTCTGGAGGTCCCGGGCCGTGACGTCGTTCAGCACCGTGTAGCCCGCCACGTGGTCGAGCGCGTCCTCCCTCGCGACGTGCCTCCCCGGCCTGCCGACGACCGCGGCGAGTTCGCCTTCGTAGTCGAGGTCGGTCGTCACCCGGGTGTCGTACTCGATGGGGACGCCGTGGCCGACGAGGGCGCGCCGGGACTTGGTGAAGACGAGCGGCCGCTCGAACTCCTCCCGCGTCCGGTCGACCTCCTCGATGTGGGAGCGGTAGTTCAGCGCGACGGCGAACGTCGTGTTCCGGCGCGTCGTCGGGGGGAGCCGCGTCACCTCGTCGGCGTCGTGCCCTTCTCCCCCGTCGCCGACGCCGTCGCCGCCCGTGACCGCCGCCAGCGCGTCGTCGAACCGGCCGACCGAGTCGGTGACGTCCCGGACCGTCCCGTCCGACTCGACGCCGACGCGTCGGTCGTCGCCGTCCGTGCTAAAGTGTACCAGCCGCATGATCCCCTGAACCGGGGCGTCGTTCCGGCATAAAGGTTCCCGTCGCGGCGGCGACGCCGGGCGCCCGGGCGAGGAGGGGCGGTCCCCGGCGCTCGCGGGCCGATCCGCCTCACCAGTCGGGGGCGTAGTCCGGCGAGTACTGGCGTTCCGTCCCGTCGATGGCGTCGATCCGCTCGACTTCGGCGTCCGTGAGGTCCAGTTCCCGGGCGCGCCAGTTGTCCTCGATGTGGTCCCGTCCGGTCGCCTTCGGGATGGGGACGACGCCCTTCGCCAGGCACCACGCCACGCTCACGCGGGCGGGGCTGACTCCCCGCTCGTCGGCGATCTCCCGGACCTCGGACACCTCCAGCACCCGGCCGTTGCCGAGCGGCGCGTACGCGACGAGGTCGATGCCGGCGTCCTCGCAGTGCTCCCGGAGCTCCCGCTGTGGGAGCAGCGGGTGCATCTCCACCTGGAGCGCCGTGATCGGGACGCCCGAGGCCTCGCGCGCCTCCTCGATCCCGTCGACGGTCACGTTACAGACGCCGAGGCGGTCGAACAGCCCCTCGTCGTGGAGCCTCGCGCAGACCTCGAACGTCGTCCCGGGGTCGTAGTCGCCCGCGGGCCAGTGGACGCCGTACAGCAGGTCGACCGAGTCGACGTCGAGTCGCTCGAGACACGAGCGGACGTTCGCCTCGATGCCCGCCGCCGAGTAGTCGTCGGTGAACCGGGGGTGGAGCACCTTCGTCGCCAGGAACACGTCGTCCACGTCGACGTCCGCCGCCGCGATTCCCTCGCCCACGGCCGCCTCGTTGCCGTACGCTTCCGCGGTGTCGACGTGGCGGTAGCCCACCTCCAGGGCGGTCCGTACGCTCCCGACGCACTCGTCGTGGTCCGTGTTCCGGTACGTTCCGAGCCCCGGTGCAGGGGTGCCCTGGGTCGTCATGGGTCGATGTACATCTCCGATGCCACCGGCATAACGGTTCCCCCGCGACCGAGGGGCGTTACGGCCGAACTCGTTCGGAGACGCCGCCGCCCGGACGTTCGGCATCGCTGAACGGGTCGGGCGGCCTGACCGGCGCCGATCGCCCGTTTCCGCCCCGCGCTCCCGCTTCGTCCTCCCCGCGTCGAACCGGGGATCCGACGAAACGGTGGCGAACCCGTTCCGCGGTCACGCGTCGGATTACACACGTAGGTCTGTCACGCTGTTTGCCGTTCGCGATGGCGGAACGGGGTCAGGCGTACCGGACGTTCAGTTCCAGTTCGTTGGCCACGGCGAGGAGCAGGTCCGGGAGCTCGGACCGGACGCGCTCGCCCTTCATGCGCTGGCCGGGGGCCGAGACGCTCAGCGCCCCGAGGACGCTCCCGTCCGGGGCCCTGACGGGGGCGCCGACCGCCCAGAGGCTGTTGGTGCTCTCGCCCCGGTTGTCCGCGTACCCCCGGTCGCGGATCAGCGCCAGTTCCTCACGGAGTTCGGCCTCGTCGGTGATCGTCCGGTCGGTGTACCGCTCCAGTCCGTGCCGCTCGACGATCGAGTCGACGCGCGACTCGGGGAGCGCCGAGAGGATGGCCTTGCCTGCGGAGGTCGCGTGCAGCGGGATCCGCTTGCCGATCTCGGAGTCGGTCTGGACGGCGTCGCTCCCGAACTCGCGGAACATGTAGACGCCGCGCCCGTGTTCCTCGACGATGAACTGGGAGCGTTCGCCCGTCTGCTCCGCGAGCTTCGTCACCTTGTCGTGTGCCAGTTGGTAGGCCGGGAGCCGCGTTCTGACCCGCTGTCCGAGGTGCAGGAACCGGAGGCTGAGCCGGTACTCGTCGCCGTCCTGTACGACGTAGCCACGCCGACGGAGCGTCTGCAGGTGGTTGTGGACGGTGCTCTTCGCCAGCCCGAGTTCGCCGGCCAGTTCGGTGACCCGCGCCTCGCCGTCCTCCCCGATGCGTTCGACGACGTCGAACGTCGTGTCCGTCGCCCCTACCCCGCCGACTCCCCCCTCTCGCGATTTCATGGTGGATGATACCAATCAACAATACTTATACTCGTCGTTCACGAGGACCGAACGCGCCCCGGGGTAGGCCCGGCGCCGAGCGATCGAAGCGGCCGGTCCCGCCGTCCGACCGGGTGGCGACGCCGCCGCGGTCAGTACGACCGGGGCAGGTCGAGCACCGTCTCGGCGACGTAGTTGAGCGCGAGCTGCTGGGTGACGGGGACGAGCCGCGTCAGCCGCGCCTCCCGGAGGTACCGCTCGACGTCGAACTCCCGGGCGACGCCGCGGCCGCCGTGGGCCTGGACGGCGGCGTCGGCGGCGTCGAAGCAGGCCTCCGCGGCGAGGTACTTCGCGGTGTTCGCGCGGGCGCCCAGTTCCCGCCGGGGGAGTTCGTCCGCCATCCGTGCGGACGCGTACGTGAACTCCCTGGCCGCCTGCACGCGGGCGTGGGCCGCGGCCAGCGGGTGCTGGACCGCCTGGTTGGTCCCGATGGGCCGGCCGAACACCTCGCGCTCGCGGGCGTACGCGGCTCCCCGCTCGACGGCGAGTTCGCCCAGGCCGACGCACTCGGCGGCGACGACGAGTCGCTCCTCGTTGAGCCCGTCGAGCACGTGGTAGAACCCCTCGTCCGCGGTGCCGACGAGGTCGTCGACGGGGATCCGGAGGCCGTCGAACGCCAGTTCGAAGGAGGTGACGAACTCCCCCGCGGTCTTCGCGATCGGCTCCATCGTCAGCGCGCCCTGCCCCTCGGCGTCCTCGAGGTCGACGAGCAGCAGCGACAGCCCGCGGGTCGGCTTCTCGACGTCCTCCCTGGGGGTGGTCCGGGCGACGAGGAGGAGGTAGTCGGAGACGTCGACGCGGGAGGTCCACAGCTTCCGGCCGTCGACGACGTACTCGTCGCCCTCCCGGGTGGCGGTCGTCCGGATCGCCGTCGACTCCGAGCCGGCGGCCGGTTCGGTCAGCCCCAGCGCCTGGATCGAGACCTCGCCGGCGGCGACCTTCGGGAGCAACTCGGCCTTCGTCTCCGGGTCGGCGTACTTCACGAGCGGGACGGAGTTGTACAGGCCGCCGTGGACCGCCTGCGCGGCGCCGAAGCCGCCGCCGTTCGCCGCGATCTCCTCCATCATGATCACCGCCTCCACCGTCGAGCGGCCTGCGCCGCCGTACTCCTCCGGGACGAGCAGGCCGAGCAGCCCTGCGTCGGCGAGCGCGTCGACGAACTCGTGGGGGTACTCGCCGGCGGCGGCGCGCTCGCGCCAGTAGGCGTCGTCGAACCCCGAACAGAGCTCCCGGACGTCCCGGCGGAACGCCCGCTGTCGCTCGGTTACCTCGACGCTACCCCGTACGGGATGGACCATCTGGCGTGTGTGGGGGCGCCCAGCCCATATAGTTCCACCTGTCACTCGCAACCACCGAACGCCCGGGCGACGCCCCGGGTCGGGCGCAGGAACCTTTTTGACCCGGTCGCCCGCCCCTACGGTCGTGACGGACGTACACGTACTCTCCGCCGCCAGACTCGTCCGCGAGATCCGCGACGGCGACCGCTCGCCGGTCGTGGTCGTCGACGCGCTGCTCGACCGCATCGAGGCCCGCAACGACCGGACGAACGCGTTCGTGACCGTCACCGCCGACCGGGCCCGTGCGGCCGCCCGCGAGGCCGGGCGCGCCGTCGAGGAGGGACGGTCGCTCGGCCCGCTCCACGGCGTCCCGGTCGCGGTGAAGGACCTCGACGACGTCGCCGGCGTGCGAACGACGTTCGGCTCCCGGCTGTTCGAGGACGACGTCGCCGACGAGGACGACGAGTTCGTGCGACGGCTGGAGGCGGCCGGCGCCATCGTCGTCGGCAAGACGAACACGCCCGAGTTCGGCCTCGGCTGTACGACGGACAACCTCGTCGTCGGGCCGACCGGCACCCCGTTCGACCCCTCGCGGATCGCCGGCGGCTCCTCGGGCGGCGCGGCCGCGGCGCTGGCCGACCGACTCGTCCCGCTCGCGCAGGGGTCGGACACCGGCGGCTCGATCCGAACGCCCGCGTCCTGCTGTGGCGTGTTCGGCCTCAAGCCCTCGTTCGGGCGCGTCCCCCGCATGAACCGGCCGAACGCCTTCGCCGACCACACGCCCTTCTCGCACACCGGTCCGATGGCCAGGACGGTCGCGGACGCGGCGCTGATGCTCGACGTGATGGCCGGCCCGGACCCCGGGGACCCGTTCAGCCTCCCGTCCGACGACGCCGACTACGTCGCTGCCACGGAGCGACCGGTGGACGGAATGCGTGTGGCCTACAGCCCCGACCTGGGCATCTACCCGGTGGAACCGGCCGTCCGGGAGGTCGTGGACGAGGCGGTCGGGGCGCTGGCGGACGCGGGCGCGACCGTCGAGCGTGCGGATCCGGACGTCGACTGCGAGCGGGGGGACGTCCTCGACGCCTTCTACGCGTTCGCCAAGGTGCGCTGGGAGTCGCTGTTCGACCACCTGGAGGAGCAGGGGCTGGACCCGCGGGGGGCGGACCGGGAGAAACTCCGGCCGGTCACCGTCGAGACCATCCTCGAGAGCGACCCGGTGACGACCCGCGAGTACAAGCGCGCGGACGTGACCCGGACGACGGTGTACGAGGGCGTCGTCGACCTCCTCCGGGAGTACGACCTGCTCGTGACCCCGACGCTCGGCGTCGAGCCGTTCCCGCACGGCGAGCACCCGACCGAGGTGGACGGCGTCGCGGTCGAACCGCTCCGGGGCTGGCTGCTCACCCAGCCGTTCAACTTCTCCGGCCATCCGGTCGGGGCGGTCCCGGCGGGGCTCTCCGCGGACGGCCTCCCGGTCGGGATGCAGGTCGTGGGCCGCCGGCACGCGGACGCGGACGTGCTGGCGGCGAGCGCGGCGGTGGAGCGGGAGCGCCCCTGGGCGGACGACTACCCGGCCTGAGTCGTCGACTCCCGGACGTTCCTCGCCGCAGTTCCGGCCCTCGACTGCGCCGACGCAAAGCTATATGCCGGCTCGCACCTCCGGTCCGGGCGAGGTACCCGAGATGCGACGAGTCCGATTCAGGGACGACGGTGGATCAGTACGACGGGGCGAGTGGACCGACGACGACGTGATCGAGTTCGGGGGCGAGGCGTACGACCCCGGATCGGTCGACGTCCTCCCCCCGGTCGAACCGACGAAGATCGTCTGCGTGGCCGCGAACTACGTCGAGCACATCAAGGAGGCCGGCCGGAGCATCCCCGAGGACCTCCCGCCGCGCCCCGGCTTCTTTCTCAAGGGCCCGAACGCGGTCGCGGGCCACGGCGACACGGTGAAGCTCCCGACCCCCGCGGTGACGCCCGAGGAACTGGCCGGCCGCGAGAAGGGCGACATCGAACTCGGGCGGGGACGAATCGACTACGAGGGCGAGTTCGGCGTCGTCATCGGCGAGCAGTGCCGGAACGTCCCCGAGGAGGACTACATGGACGTGGTCGCCGGGTACACCTGCGTGAACGACGTGTCGAACCGCGACGACCAGGACGCGGAGCGGAACTGGGTGCGCGGGAAGGCGTTCGACACCTCCGCGCCCCTCGGCCCGGTGCTCGCGACGCCCGACGAGGTGCCCGAGCAGCCGCGGGTTCGGCTCTGGCTGAACGGGGAGAAGCGGCAGGACTCGGACGACGACGAACTCGTCTTCCCCGTCGGCCGGGCCGTCAGCGACGTCTCCCGGTTCCTCACGCTGGAACCCGGCGACGTCGTCGCCATGGGCACCACCGTCGGGGTCGGGCCGCTGAGCGACGGCGACCGCGTCGAGATCGAGGTGGAGGGCGTCGGACGGCTCGAACACGACGTCGAGGCCTGACGGCGGCGCGGGGAACCCGGATTCGGCCGCGGCAACCCCCGTTCGTCCCGCCCGTTCCGTCCGGGCGTTGCCGACGTGCAAACGCTTTATCCGACCGTGTGCTAGGGTGACCCATGAACGATGGCGCGGACGGCGAGGCGCTGTTCACGAGCGGGGTACTGGCCGCGGCGGACGGCGTGGCGACGACGTCGGCTGACTTCGAGTCGGCCGTCGACGGCTACCTCGATGAGGTGGCGGGGCTAGACCGCGGGGGTCTCGCCGACCTCGTCGGCGGCCGGGTCGACCGGCCGGCGGTCGTCGACCCGCTCGCGGCGCTCGGCGCCGAGGATCCCCGGACCGTCGCGGAACTGTGCGCGCTCGCCGACTTCCTGACCACGGAACCGACCCCGGAGGGGGACGACGCCGGTCGGTCGTCCGCCGACGCCGGGGGCCCGCCCCGCGACTGGCTGTCGCTGCTCCCCGTGTTGCGGCTGTTCCGCCCCGTCGAGACGCCGACCGAGGGGGTCCCCGACCCGTTCGTCCCGGTGCCTGCCGCCCACGTCCCCCACCTCACCCGGGTCTTCTCGCCCGCCGTCGTCTACGTCTGGCTGGACGACTGCGACCCCTGCGAGACGGTGAAGGCCGACCTCGAGTCGGTCTTCGAGTCGCCGCGCGAGGTGATGCCGTTCGCCGTGTACGGCCCCGACCACCGGGAGTTCCTCGCCGAGGAGTACGAGGTGACCGCCGGGCCGGTCGTGCTGTTCGTGCGCGACGGCGCCGTCGACTCCCGGCTCTACGGCGCCCAGGGCCCACGGAGCATCGAGACCGAGCTGGACGTTCTCCGGGAGTCGACCCCTCGACCGGCGCGATAGCGGACTCCGGCGGGGACGATCCCACCCCTCTCATCGAAACCCTTAATATAGCAGCTGGGCTGGTGATTGTTGACATACGACTCTATGACCATCGCAGACGCCAGTATCTACGGTTTCCCCGACGGACGTGAACGAAACGGTGCCGGCCGCCACCGAACCAGATGAGCGTCGCGAACAGACTCCGGAACGTCGGCGACGGCGACTTCGGCGTCGTGGTCAGGCGGACCATGCGGAACCTGCTCCGCGAGCGGATCACGAAGGTCGCGTTCGTCTGCCTGCTCCTCGTCCTCCTCACCGGGCTCGTGGGGCCGGCGATCGCGCCGTACGACTACACGGAACAACAGCGGACCGACGACGGACAGCTGAACAGGTACGCCCAGCCGTCGCTCGACCACCCGCTCGGAACCAACGACCGCGGCGAGGACGTGCTCTCGCGGCTGCTCGTCGGGGCGCGGATGACGCTCATCACGGGGCTGCTGGCGGGGAGTCTCATGCTCACGATCGGCCTGTTCGTCGGCGTGACGGCCGGCTACGTCGGCGGGCGGACCGAGAGCCTGCTGATGCGCTTCGTCGACTTCATCTACGGCATCCCGTTCATCCCGTTCGCCATCGTGCTCATCACGTTCTTCGGGGCGGGCTTCTACACGACGATCGCCATCATCGGGCTGGTGCTGTGGCGGTTCATCGCGCGGGTCATCCGGTCGCAGGTGCTCCAGATCAAGCAGCGGCCGTACATCATGGCGGCGAAGGCGTCGGGCGCCAGCACGCCATGGATCATCCGCAAGCACATCCTACCAAACATCGCCAACATGGCCGCGCTGTTCTTCGCCATGGGCGTGGGGCTGGCCATCCTCGAACAGGCCGGCCTCTCGTTCATCGGCGTCACCGACCCGTTCACGCCGACGTGGGGGATCATGATCCGCAACGCCCACCAGTCCGGCCGGGTCGCCGAGGCGTGGTGGTGGTCGTTCCCGCCGGGGATCATGATCTCGCTGACCGTGCTGTCGCTGTACCTGCTCGGCCGGGGCTACGAGGGCGCCGGCGGGGAGGACGAGGTGGTGGTCTGAGATGACCGAACCGATACTGGAGTTCGACGGGGTCGACGTCGAGTACGAGACGCGCGGCGGCACCGCCGTCCACGCGGTCAACGACGCGACGTTCGCGATCGAGGAGGGCGACTACTTCGGGCTGGTCGGCGAGAGCGGCTGCGGGAAGAGCACCATCGCCGACGCCGTCGTCGGCGGCCTCGACGAGAACGGCGCCGTGACCGGCGGGACGATCCGGTTCAAGGGGACGGAGATCCAGGACTACTCCGAGAAGCAGTTCAACAGGGAGATCCGCTGGAAGGAGATCTCGGTCATCCCCCAGTCGTCGATGAACAGCCTCGACCCGGTGATGAAGCTGAGCCAGCAGGCCGCCGAGATGGCGAAGTACCACACCGACCTCTCGAAGGCCGAGGCGGTGGACCGCCTCCGGGAGCTGTTCGACGTGGTGGGCCTGTCCGAGTCGCGCATCCACGACTACCCCCACCAGTTCTCCGGCGGGATGCAACAGCGGGCCATCATCGCGTTCTCGCTGTTCCTCCGGCCCAGCCTCATCATCGCGGACGAGCCGACGACGGCGCTGGACGTCATCATGCAGGACCAGATCCTCGACCACATCAACGAGCTGAAGGACGACTGGGACATCAGCATGCTGCTGATCACCCACGACATCTCGGTCGTCTTCGAGAACTGCGACTCGATGGCGGTGATGCACGGCGGGCAGGTCGCCGAGGCGGGCGACGTCGTGGAGCTGTTCGACCGACCGCGCCACCCGTACGCAATCCTGCTCCAGAAGGCGTTCCCCGACGTTCGCTACCCCGACCGCGAACTGGCCGTCATCGACGGCCACCCGCCACAGCTCCGGGAGAAGCCGGACTTCTGCACGTTCGCGGACCGGTGCCCGTGGTCGACCGCGGAGTGCTACGACGGCGCCCCCGACCCCCGACCGGTCGAGGGCGACGACGACCACCTGGCGTGGTGTGTCAGGGCCGACGAGATGGAGGAACTGGCCGCCGAACACCTGCGGAAGCCGCCCGAGGAGACGAGCATCCTGAAGGGGGGACGATGAGCGACGACGCGCCGGTCCTGGAACTCCGCGGGCTCGAGAAGCACTTCGACACCTCGACCGGCCTGGTCGACGTCGTCAGAACCCGGCTCGCCGGGGGGGACCCGTCGTACGTGAAGGCCGTCGACGGCGTGGACATGCAGTTACGGGAGAACCAGGTCCAGGGCGTCATCGGCGAGTCGGGCTGCGGGAAGACGACGCTGCTCCGGACGCTCATCGGGCTCTACGAGCCCACGGACGGCGAACTGCTGTTCCACGGCCGGCCGACCTCGGAGTTCACGAAAGAGGAGTGGACGGAGTTCCGCCGCCAGGTCGGCATCGTCTTCCAGGACCCGTTCAACTCGCTGGACCCGAAGTTCAGCGTCCGCCGGACGCTCGCGGAACCGCTCGAGATCCACGGGATCGACTACGACCTGGCTCGGATCGAGGAGATGCTGGAGTCGGTCGGGCTGACTCCGGCCGGGAAGTACGTCGGCCGGTTCCCGAACCAGCTCTCCGGGGGCGAGAAACAGCGCGTGGCCATCGCCCGCGGGCTCATCACCGAGCCGGACGTCGTCCTGGCCGACGAGCCGGCGTCGATGCTGGACGTCTCGACCCAGGCGGAGATCCTGAACCTGCTGAACCGGCTCACCGACGAGTTCGGCGTCTCGATGGTGTACATCTCCCATGACCTCTCGACGGTGTCGTACATCTGCGACCGGATCAACGTGATGTACCTCGGCCGGGTCGTCGAGGAGGCGCCGACGCGACGCCTGCTGGCCGAGCCGAAACATCCCTACACGCGAGCGCTCATCCAGTCCATCCCCATCCCGGACCCGCACTACGAGCGCGAGCGGGCGGTCATCGGGGGCGAACCCGGCGACCCGATCAACATGCCGACGGGCTGTCGGTTCAAGAAC
This sequence comes from Halorarum salinum, assembly GCF_013402875.1. Taxonomy (NCBI): domain Archaea; kingdom Methanobacteriati; phylum Methanobacteriota; class Halobacteria; order Halobacteriales; family Haloferacaceae; genus Halorarum; species Halorarum salinum. Next base: position 28,788 of record NZ_CP058580.1, read on the forward strand.
CGTTGCCCCGAGCGGATGGACGTGTGCGACCACACGCCGTACGACGTCTCGACGGAGGGAGACGAGGACCGGACGGTGGCGTGTCACCTGTACTACGACCACCCGACCGACGGGACCGACGCGTCGGCGTCGGCGGACGGGACGGCTGCGGACGGCGGAACGACGCCCGCCGGGGGCGGACCCCCGGCGGGCGACCACTCACCGGCCGTGTCCGGAACCACCGGAGGTGGGTCAGAATGAGCCGACTCCGTTACTTCGCCCGGCGCACGGTCATCACGGCCGTGCTCATCTTCCTCGTGGCGTCGGCGCTGTTCGTGTTCTTCCGGCTGATGCCGGGCGACTACTCGTCGCTGCTCGTCCAGCAGGGGATGACCGCCGAACAGGTCGCTCGCCAGGAGGCGAAGTGGGGGCTGAACGAACCGTTCCACCAGCAGTACATCAACTACGTAACCAACTTGTTGACGGCCGACGCCGGCGTGTCGTTCCGGCACGGCACCCCCGTCTGGGCGCTCGTGAAGCCGCGCATCATCAACTCCGCCATCCTCGTGTTCCCGGCGATCACGGCGACGTACGTGATCGGGAGCCTGCTCGGCGCCGTCATCGGCCGCTACCGCGGGGGGCTCTTCGAGAAGTCCAGCATCGTCACCGTCTCGGCGTTCCACTCGATCCCGGACTTCTTCCTCGGCATCCTGCTGATCGCGGCGTTCTCCTCGACGCTGGGCATCTTCCCCACCTCGGGGATGCTCTCGACCCAGACGTCGATCATGATCCAGGACGAACCGTTCTGGCACCGGTTCCTCCTGAAGGAGTTCTGGATGCACTACGCGCTGCCGTTCGCGACCATCACGCTGTACTTCATGCAGTACCCGGCGCTCATCATGCGCAACAGCGTCGTCGAGGTGAGCGACCAGGAGTTCCTCCACTACCACCGCCTGAAGGGGCTCCCGCGCGGGAAGCTGCTCCGAAAGCTGATGCGGCACGCGTCGCTTCCCGTCGTGACGCTGTACCCCATCTCGCTGGCGACCTCGATCAGCGGGCTCGTCCTCATCGAGATCGTGTTCAACTGGCCCGGCATCGGGCGCCTGCTCGTGGACTCCGTGCTGGCCCGCGACTTCCCGGTCATCCAGTTCGTGTTCCTCGTGGCGGCCGTCTGGGTCATCCTCGGGAACTTCGCCGTGGACCTGCTCTACGGCGTCATCGACCCCCGCGTCTCCGTCGCCGGCGACGAGGGGGAGTAACGGGCCTCCACGTCGGACCGGCCCACGCCGGACCGCACCTCGTCGCCCCGGGACGTCGCCGACCGCCTCGAACCGCGTTCGATGGGCTGCGTACCGACGGGCTCATCGCTGGATAGACGGCCTCAGCCCCTTCCTTTCACCGAAAGCCTTTTCGTTACCGGTGGGAACAGTGGGGTATGCCATCAAGTGGCAGAGAGAGCGGCGACCGTCGGGTCGACCGGCGGCGAGTGTTACAGACGATCGGCGTGGCGTCCGCCGCGGCCCTCGCGGGGTGTGGCGGCGGCGGCGGGAACGGCGACGGAAACGGGGGCGACGACACCGACACCCCCGGCGGCGCGGCGGACCTCGGCGAGCGCGTGCCCACGCTCACGTTCCAGTACTGGTCCGACCAGGGGCCGCCGACGGTGCTGTTCGAGGAGACGATCTCGAACGTCCAGGCCCGCACCGGCGAGATGGGGTTCGACATCGAGACGATGCCGATGACGACGGCGGAGGGGCTCGATTCGGTGGCCAACGACAACCGTGATTTCCACATCGCAGTGAACAGCCACGGGCCGTCGCCGGGTCGACTCGACCCGAACGAGCTGTTGACCAACTACAGCATCGACTTCGCGGGCGCCGACGGCAACTACAACCCCGCGAACTACGCGAGCTGTGAGTTCTCCGACCCCGCCGCGCGGCAGGCGACGGTGGGCGACCCCGACGAGCGGCGTCAGGTGGTCGGCGAGGCCATGAGCGTCTTCTCGGAGGACCTCGCGTTCATCCCGACGATCGAGCGGCCGACGACAGCGGCCATCAACACCGACCAGATCCAGTCGATCGAGGCCGGCGCGGCGGGGCTGACGGACACACACTGGGCGGCGCTCGTCGAAGCCGGCGTGAGCGCGCAGAGCGGCACCGACGCGGTCGTCGCGAACCTGCCGTCCGAGCACCTGACGAGCAGCTTCTACCCGACCGTCGCCGACGGCGACTCGATGGGGCTGTACACGAGCCTGACCCACTCGCCCCTGCTCATGTACGACTCCAACTACGAGCTAACCCCCGTCCTCGCGGAGGACTGGGAGACGTCCGACGACGGGACGTCCACGACGTTCAACCTCCGTCAGGCGACCTTCCACAACGGCGACCCGGTGACGCCTGAGGACGTCAAGTGGACGTACGAGTTCCTGAGCGAGCAGTACCACGCGGGTAACTACCAGTGGACCAACCTCCCGGAGGACCTCACCGTCGAGATCGTCGACGATAGCACGGTCAGCTTCAACACGGAGAACCCGGCGCCGACGCTGTTGACCGCGAGCCTCTCGATCTACGGCGTCCTGCCGCGGGACCCGTACGTGAACGCCGGCATCGAGGACAGCCCGACCGACTTCGAGGACCCGATGATCGGCGCGGGGCCCTACCGGATCACCGCGTACAACAACCAGCAGAACATGCAGCTCGAACCGCACGACGGCCACCCGGTCTACAGCCCGGACACCCAGATCCTGCTGCAGCTGTACGACAGCACGGACGGCGTGACGCGGGCGTTCCAGAACGGGGAACTCAACGTCGCGGTGGCGATCCACCCCGAGGCCGGCCAGCAGCTCCAGGACAACATGGGCGGGAACGTCCAGATCATCTCGGGCGTGGCCCACCTCCCGTTCGGGATCATGCCCCAGCAGTCGTTCGCGCCGGGGATGTTCCCCGAGTTCCGACAGGCGCTCTCGCACATGGTCGACCGGCAGAACCTCAACGAGACGTACGCGTTCGGGGAGTCGCAGGTCGTCACCCACGCGACGTTCAACTCTCAGGAACACCCCTGGTACAACGAGGAGGTCCTCACACAGATCGCCGGCGAGAGCGCCGACGTCGAGCAGGCGAAGCAGGTGCTCGAGGACGCAGGCTGGGGCTGGGACGACGCCGGCAACCTCCACTACCCCCAGGACGCCAGCATGGAGGCCTGGCCGCAGGGGGAGGAGCCGAGCCCCGACGACTTCCCCTGCCTCGGCTGAGCGGGCCTTCGGGACGGGAACGGCACCCGGTCGTCGCGACGGGATCGGCCCGACTCCCGCCGCTAGCCGCCCGCCTGCTACCGGTCACACGGGAAGGCGGCTGTCGGGAACCGCTCGACTGCGGGCCCACACGACCCTCGCTCGCGCGGTGAACCGCCTCGGGCGCGGAGGGGGCTGCGAGGGGGCATTTGATATAGCGACATGAGATTCATCCGTCGGAGATTGGCCGTGAACGGCGGTGTCGGGTCCCAACGAGGCCGATATCGGCCGTTCGCGCCACCGCGCCAGTTCACCCGGTTGTAATCGAATACAACCAAGTGGTTATTTGTGGGTCGCCGCCCTCGGGGGAGCACGACATGGCCACCTCGGACACGAACGGCCCGGACCAGGGGGAACCCGCCATCCGGCGGCTGGTCGACGACTTCCTCGCCTCGAAGGAGGAGCGGGGCTCGGGGGCCTACGCCGCGAGCGCGGCCTCGGTGCTCGATCGGTTCGTCGACTGGCTGGGGGCACGCGACCGGACCCTCGCGGACCTGGACGACGACCGCCGCGGCCCGCAGGTCATGCGCGCGTACGCGAAGCACCTCCGTCGCCGGGCGACCGCCGAGGACGGCATCTCCGCGTCGACGGCCAACACCTACTACGCGTACGTGTCGGGCTGTCTCGGGTACGGGGTGCGGGACGTGGCGCTCTCGCGCAACCCCGCGCGGACCGAGGCGGCGCGCGAGGAGCTCCCGGCCATCGAGGGAAAACGCTCGGACCAGCAGTTCTGGTCCCGAGAGCAGCGCGAATCGCTCCTCGATCACGCCCGGGCGCGCGCCGGTGACGCCATAGTGGCCGAACCGTTCGAGGCGTACGCGGAGACGCGGGACCACGCGCTCGTGGCCGTGCTCGCGTTCGCGGGCGTCAGGGGTGCCGAAGTGCTCCGCCACCGGAAGGACGACCGCCGGGGGAGGGACGGCCTCCGGTGGTCCCGCGTGGACCTCGAAGCCGGCACGATGGAGGTGCTCGGCAAGTCGAAGACCGAGGGGAAGCGGTGGCAGCACGCCTCCCTGCCGGGCCCGGCGCGGGAGGCGCTCGGGACGCTCTACCGGGTCCAGCGCCCGCCCGTCGACGACTGGCCGGTGTTCGAGTCGAGCCACGCCCCCTCGCTGTGGGCTCGCGCGCGCGAGGAACTGGAAGGTCGCGGCGAGTCGGTGGAGACGCTGGTGGCGGCACGCGGTGACGTCCGCGAACTGCTCCGGGCCGAGCGCGTCGCCCCGCCCGCGCTCACGACCGACGGCGGGCGATCCGTCCTCCGCAGGCTCACGGGGGGGGCGGACGTCGACCCCCCGGACGGCGCCGACTACCTCGAGCCGCACGGCGCCCGTCGGGGCATCGGCGAGGAGCTCTACCGGATCGACCGGGGGCTCGCACAGGACCTGCTCCGCCACGAGGAACTGTCGACGACGCGGGACCACTACCAGCACATCGACGCGGCCGAGCGCACGCGCGAGATCGACGCCGAACTGGAACGGATCGGGGAGTAAAGCGGATCAAGGGGGAGGCGGAGCCGACCGGGTCGCTACCCGTCGGGCGACTCCTCGGTCCGCCGTCCGACGGTCACGGACGCGTCGGTCCCGGGACGGCCGCCCCGTCAGGTGTCGAGGCTCGTGTCCCGGAACCGTTCCCCGTCCTCGTCGCGCAACATCACCCCGGCGTTGGGGTGCTGGTCGGCGTCCTCGACGAGTTCCCCGCTCTTCCGCAGGTCCTGGAGCCGTGCTCGCGCCTCCTCGCGACTGATCCGGCCGACGACGGCGACGACGTCGACCAGCAACTGCTCGGGGACCCCCGGTCCGGCGCCGCCGCGGGCGACGTCGTCCACGGCCCCGTCGGCGTCCCCCTGCAGGAACTCGACGTACTCCTGGACGTCGGTCGAGCCGCCGAATCGCTCGTGCCACTCCGCCGGGAACAGGCTGATCCGATCGTCCTCCAGCCGATAGAGGTGGCCGTCGCCCGCCCACGTCTCGCTGTCCGTGAGGCTGTCGTCCAGTTCCTCGAGGAACGTGTCGAGGTCGACGCTCGCCTCGGGATCGGTTTCGAGCGCCTCCGCGTACGCCTCGACCGTCCCGCGCGGGACGCCCGGGCGGTCGTCGTCGTGGCTCCGCTCCACGAGCGAGACGACGTCCTCGATCAGCATCGTCCGGCCGCCGTGGCGGATCTCCTCCAGGACGTTCGCGTCGAGTTCGACCATGGTGGCGGTACGGTCGTGACCTCAATAAACGACGGGTCGACGTTCGTATCGCATGGTGATCGTATCACGACGGATTGGTGACCGGGCCGGACGTGGATCGAAACCGGACGCCGAACGGGGAGAACGGAGTCGTACGAGGCAAAACACCGGAATCGCGTGGGACGTTCGGATCGCTCATCGTTCCGGGACGAGCACTCGCCGATCGGATACGTCCACCTGACATGACTACCACACCTATATATAAGGTATATGTCATCAGGGCGGACGTCGCCCGGCGTCGACGGTTCGGACTGCGGGTCGATCGACGCGGGCGCGAGCCATGTCGCTGTCGAACCCTTTACCACCTCGCGGGTGTCAGGGTTCCACAACTGACTCGAGTGAAACACACGTGACGGCAAGCGAACGACACTCCCCGTTCGAGGAGGAGCACGACGACCCGGCGACCGACGCACGCGCGAACTACGACTACGCGGGCGAGACCGTCGAGCGACCGGCGCTCGTGGCCGACATCGAGGGACTCGTCGACGGCGAGGTCCGCTTCGACGAGTACACCCGCCAACTGTACGCCACCGACGCGAGCATCTACGAGGTGACGCCGGTCGGCGTCGTCTTCCCGCGGGACACCGCCGACGTGAGCGCGACCGTCGAGTACTGTGCCGAGCGGGAGATCCCCGTGCTCCCCCGGGGGGGCGGCACCAGCCTCGCCGGCCAGGCCGTCAACGAGGCGGTCGTCCTCGATCTGGCCCGCCACATGGACGACGTCGTCGAGGTCGACCCCGACGCCCGACGCGCGCGCACCCAGGCCGGCGCCGTGCTGGCCGACGTCAACGCGGAACTGGCCCCGCACGGGCTGAAGTTCGCGCCCGACCCGGCCGCAGGCAACCGGAGCGTCATCGGCGGCGCCATCGGCAACAACTCGACGGGCGCCCACTCGCTGAAGTACGGCAAGACCGACGCCTACGTCGAGTCCTGTGAAGTCGTCCTCGCGGACGGCACGGTCACGACGTTCGGCGAACTCACGCTCGCGGAACTCCGCGACCGCGCGGACCCCGGGGGCGACCTCGAGGCCCGCATCCACGCCGAGGTCGCCCGGATCGTCGACGAGGACGCCGACGAGGTGGTGGCGCGCTACCCCGACATGAAGCGGAACGTCTCGGGGTACAACCTCGACGTGCTGATCGAGGAGGCGCGCGAGGGATCGGTGAACCTGGCGCGCCTGCTGGCCGGCAGCGAGGGGACGCTCGCGGTCGTCACGGAGGCCGAGGTGTCGCTCGAACCCGTGCCGGAGACGAAGTCGCTCGCGTTCCTGACCTACCGGAGCGTCGTCGACGCGATGGAGGACGTGCCCCGCATCCTCGAACACGACGCGGCCGCCGTCGAACTCATCGACGACGTGCTGCTCGACCTCGCGCGCGACACCGCCGAGTTCGAGGAGGTCGCGGGGATGCTCCCCGACGGGACCGAAGCGGCGCTGCTGGTCGAGTTCTACGCCGAGACGGACGCGGCCGGCGAGCGGAAGGTCGCCGACCTGATCGCCGACCACGTGCCCGACGGGGGTGGGGACGCGGGCGCCGAGGGCACCGACGACACGCCCGCGTTCGCGGCGCTCGAGGCCCACGACGACGCCGAGCGGGCGGCGTTCTGGAAGCTCCGCAAGTCGGGGCTCCCCATCCTGCTGGGCCGGACCTCGGACGCGAAGCACGCCTCGTTCATCGAGGACTGCGCCGTGCCGCCCGAGCACCTGGCCGAGTACGTCCAGGGGTTCCAGGAGATCCTCGCCGAGCACGACACGTTCGCGTCCTTCTACGCGCACGCGGGCCCGGGGGTCCTCCACGTCCGCCCGCTCGTGAACACCAAGGAACCCATCGAGGTCGAGGCGATGGAGTCCATCGCGGACGCGGTCACCGACCTGGTCGTCGAGTACGGCGGGTCGGTGTCCGGGGAACACGGCGACGGGCGCGCCCGGACCCAGTGGAACCGGAAGCTGTACGGCGACGCGCTCTGGGAGACGTTCCGCGACCTGAAGGCAGCGTTCGACCCGGACTGGCTGCTCAACCCCGGGCAGGTCTGTGGCGACGCGAGGATGACCGAGAACCTCCGGTTCGACCCCGAGTACGAGTTCGACGCCGGCCTCGACCCCGCGCTCGAGTGGGACAACGAGAACGGCTTCCGGGGGATGGCGGAACTCTGTCACGGCTGTGGCGGCTGTCGGGGCAAGCAGGACACGACCGGCGGCGTCATGTGTCCGACCTACCGGGCCGCCAACGAGGAGATGCTCTCGACCAGGGGGCGGGCGAACATGCTGCGGCAGGCGATGAGCGGCGACCTCCCGGAGGGCGAGCAGTTCGACGTGGAGTTCATGCACGAGGTGTTGGAGCTCTGCATCGGCTGCAAGGGCTGTTCGCGCGACTGTCCCAGCGAGGTCGACATGGCGAAGCTGAAGGCCGAGGTGACCCACGAGTACCACGAGCGCAACGGGTCGAGCCTCCGCGACCGCCTGTTCGCGAACGTGGACACGTTCGCCGCGCTCGGGAGCGCGACCGCCCCCGTCTCGAACTGGGCGACGAAGGTGCCCGGCGCCCGCCGCGCGCTGGAGGCGGCCGTGGGGATCAGCCGCGACCGCGAACTGCCGGCGTTCGAGCGCGAGACGCTGCTCGACTGGTGGGCCGACCGGGGGCCCCGGGTCCCCGAGTCCGACGCGGCCCGGAAGGCGGTGCTGTTCCCGGACACGTTCACGAACTACGCGAACCCGGCGCTCGGGAGGGCGGCGGTCCGCGTGCTCGAGGCCGCCGGCGTCCACGTGGACGTGGCGGAGCAGACGGACTCCGGGCGGCCCGCCCACTCGAAGGGGTTCCTCGACCGGTCGCGGGCGGCCGCGGCGGCGAACGTCGAGGCGCTCGAACCGCGAGTCGCGGACGGCTGGGACGTCGTGCTCGTCGAGCCCTCCGACGCCGTGATGTTCCAGTCGGACTACCGCGACCTGCTCGGCGAGGAAGCCGACCCGCTCGCGAGCAACACGTACGGCGCGTGCGAGTACGTCGATACGTTCCGGCTGGACGAGGGAGTGGACTGGGCGGCCCCGGCGGAGTCGGACCCGCTGGTGTACCACGGCCACTGCCACCAGAAGTCCACGAAGAAGGATCACCACGCGGTCGGCGTGCTCCGGCGGGCCGGCTACGAGGTGGCTCCGCTCGACTCCGGATGCTGTGGGATGGCGGGGACGTTCGGCTACGAGGCCGAGCACGACTCGCTCAGCCGCGCCATCGGGGGCATCCTCGGCGATCAGATCGCGGACGCACCGGACGGGACGGTGGTCGCGCCGGGCGAGTCCTGTCGCTCGCAATTGGAAGACGTCGTGGGCGAGCGGGAGCCGCCCCACCCCGTCGAGGCGTTGGCGGCCGCGCTGGACTGATCGGTGCGGTCGTACGGTCTGCCGGGCCGGCCCCGTCGCGTCCCGGCCGCGTTCCTCGGCGGAAGCCTGCCGGCCGTTCAGTACCGGCCGACGTTCGCGATCGGCGGGCCGCCCCGCGGCCCGTACGGCGCGTCGTCGAGCCACTCGCCGGCGTCCTCCCAGTAGTCGGACAGCCCCGCGGCGGCCCGCTTCTTGAACTTCGTCACGACGCCGTCGCCCTGGAGGTACTCGAGCGCCTCGCCGGCGGCGTTCTTGTTGTACTCGGCGGCCGTCTCGCGCCGGGAGGCGTACAGTTCGACCTCGGCGCGGGCGACGCCGCGGCTCCTGGCCCGCGAGGCGACCGCGATGGCCGAGGCCGCCTCGTCGGCGTCGGCGATGCCGGAGTTCATCCCCCGGGCGCCGAACGGCGCGAACAGGTGGCCGGCCTCGCCCGCGAGCAGCACCCGCCGGTGCTCGTCGACGAACGTGTCCGCGGTGACCTGCTTGAACTGGTAGGAGGAGACCCACGCGACGCGGTCGCGGTAGCGCTCGCCGAGCGTCGTCGCGACCATGTCGCTCACGGCCTCGTCGCTGGCGAGGCGCTCGGGGTCGTCGGTCACCTTGCACTGGATGTCGACGCGCCACCCGCCCGTGAACGGGACGAGCAGGACGTTCCGGCCGTCCAGGTCCGGGTGGTCGTAGTGGAACACGCGCTCGTGGTCGCGCGGGTTCTCGGGGTCCTCGTCGACGTCTGCGATGATGAACGAGTTCTCCGACTGGCTCCCGTCGAACTCGGAGCCGATCTCCTTGCGGACCGTCGAGCCGGCGCCGTCGGCGCCGACGACGTACGGCGACTCCCACTCCTCGCCGTCCTCGGTCACGACGCGGACGCCGTCGGCGCTCGACTCGACCGTCTCGACCGTCGAGTCCCAGTGGACGTCGACGCCGACCTCCTCGAGCGTCTCGAGGAGGAAGTCCTCGGTGTCGACCTGCGGCAGGCTGGTGAAGTGGGGCAGGTCGCCGCTGCCGCCGGGGGTGGAGTAGGTGCGCGAGAACACCTCCTTGCCCCGCCACAGCGTCCGCCGGGTGGGCCACACGAGGCCGGCGTCGGCGAGCCGCTTCCCCAGCCCATCGTGGTTGCGTTCGAGGGTGTGGAGCGTCGAGCCGTGCACGTAGATCGCCCGGCTTCCCGGCCGTTCACGGTCCTCCGACTCCGCCTCGAGGACGACGGCCGGAACGCCCCGCGCCTCCAGCGCGAGCGCGGCGGTCATCCCGGTCGGCCCGGCACCGGCGACGACGACGGGTTCGTCGTGACTCTCGGACATACACCGGGCTTTCGAGGGTGCACCCAAAGCGGTTTTGGTTACCACACCACGTCCTCGCCGTCGCGAGCGCCGTTCGTGTTATCTCACCCCAAGGTTGAATAGCCAGTTTGCGAAGGTGCACGCATGGCGCAGGAAGCCGCGGAGAGCCTCGGAATCGGCGGGAACTGGGATCGCATGTACGTCGACGGGGAGTGGCGCGAGACGTCCGATCGACGACGGCTGAGCGTGGAGAACCCCGCGACGCGAGAGGAGATTGCCACCGTCCCCGAGGGGAGACCCGAGGACGTGGACGAGGCGTTCGAGGCGGCGCTCGCCGCCCAGGAGGGGTGGGCGGCCCGGCCCCCGCAGGCGCGCGCGGAGGTCGTCCAGGCGGCGATGCACGTGATGGACGAGCACGGGGACGAACTGTCGGAGGTGCTCATCGCCGAGGGCGGGAGCACCCACGTGAAGGCCCACACCGAACTCGACGTCCTCGCACCCGGGATGATGGCCGAGGCGGCCGGTTTCCCGACGCGCTCGCAGGGGACCCACTCCGACTCGGTCATCCCCGGCAAGGAGAACGAGGTCCGGCGGGTGCCGAAGGGCGTCGTCGGCGTCATCACGCCGTGGAACGTCCCGTTCCACCTGTCGATGCGCGCGGTCGCGCCCGCCATCGCGCTCGGCAACGCGGTCGTGCTGAAGCCGGCGCCCGAGACGCCCATCGGCGGCGGCCTCGCGCTCGCGAAGGTGTTCGAGGAGGCGGGGCTCCCGCCGGGCGTGCTCAACGTGGTCCCGGGCGGGGCCGACCCCGGCGACGCCGTCGCCTCCCACCCCGACGCGGACGTCGTCTCGTTCACCGGCTCCTCGGAGGTCGGGAAGCTCGTCGCACGGAACGCGGGCGAGAACCTCTCGCTGCCGGCGCTCGAACTCGGCGGCAACAACCCCCACGTCGTGCTGGAGGACGCGGACCTCGACCTGGCGGTCGACACGGCCGTTTTCGGCTCGTTCTTCCACCAGGGGCAGATCTGCATCTCCATCAACCGCCACCTCGTCCACGAGTCGCTGTACGACGAGTACGTCGACGGGCTGGCCGAGCGCGCGGCGGCGCTGGAGGTCGGCGACCCCGCCGAGGGCGCGGACGTGGGGCCGATCATCAACGAGCAACAGCGCGACCAGATGGTCCAGTTCGTCGAGGAGAGCGTCGACGCCGGCGCCCGCGTCGTCGCCGGCGGCGGCCACGAGGACCTGTTCGTCGAGCCGACGGTGCTCGCGGACGTGACGAACGACATGCCGACCGCGTGTAACGAGCACTTCGGCCCCATCGCGCCGGTCATCCCCTTCTCGGACGAGGAGGAGGCCCTCGAGATCGCCAACGACACCGAGTACGGGCTCACCGGCTCGGTCGTCTCGGAGGACCTGGGGCGGGCGAAGGCGGTCGCCCGCCGCATCGACGCGGGGATGGTCCACGTCAACGACCAGCCGATCAACGACGAGCCCCACGTCCCGTTCGGCGGCGTGAAGGCGTCCGGGATGGGCCGCTACAACGGCGAGGCCATCCTGCGCGAGCTCACCGAGGAGCGCTGGATCTCCGTCCAGCACGAGCCGCGGGAGTTCCCGATCTGACTGGCGGTTCGACGGGCGGATTCCCACGGCGCGTGCCGGCGCAGACGGAGCCGCGCCGGATGCGAGCGGGGGATGAGTGACCGACCGAGTGCCAGCGAGGGAGGGGCGAATCGGACGGAGAGGGCGAGGTGCGGTCGGGCGGGACTGAAAGGGGCCGCGGCTGTCGGGAACTTCGTCGCGACGCCCGAACGGATTCAGGAGCCGACCCGCACACGAGCTTTCGAGGTCGTCCCTGTCGCACCCTGACCGCGACCGCACCTCCGATCGACCCGGCAACACGAGGACCGATGGGCATGTTTTATGGTCGCACTCCCCCCACGACCTCCCATGCGATTCGTCCACTTCGACGAGGGACGTCTGGGGCTGTTGACCGACGACGGCGTCGTCGACCTGACCGACCGCCTCGGCATCGACGCAGAGGACCCCCTCATCGAGTACATGGAGGGGGACTACGACGCGAGCGAGTACGCGGACGCCGACCCCGACTTCGACCGCGAGGAGGTCGACCTCCGCTCGCCCGTCCAGCGGCCGGGCAAGGTGATCGCCGCGCCGCTCAACTACGAGAAGCACATCGAGGAGGCCATCTCCGACAGGGACATCACCACCGAGGAGTGGTTCTCCATCGAGGACAAGGGCTACTTCCTGAAGGCGCCCTCGAGCGTCGTCGGCCCGGACCACGGCGTCGAACTCCCGTTCTCGGACCGCCGGACGGACCACGAGATCGAACTCGCGTTCGTGATGGGCAAGGAGGCCAAGGACGTCCCCGCCGAGGAGGCGTGGGACCACATCTTCGGCTACACGATCCTGCTCGACATCTCGGTGCGGGGCGACCAGGACCGCTCGAACCGGAAGTCCTACGACACGTTCACGGTGATCGGCCCGTGCGTCGTCACCGCCGACGAGATCGACGACCCGCAGGACCTCGAGATGGAGCTGCAGCTCAACGGCGAGACGCGCCAGCAGGAGAACACCGGCGACATGGTGTACACCTGCGCGGACGTCGTCCAGTACGCCTCCATCGGCGCCACCGTCGAGGTCGGCGACGTCATCACCACGGGCACGCCCGAGGGCGTGAGCGAACTCCACGACGGCGACGTCATCGACGCCGAGATCGAGGACGTCGGCTCGATGACCGTCGACGTGACCGGGGGGGACGTGGCGTTCGCGGACGTCGACGTGGCCAAGGGCGGCCAGGAGTAGGTCGGGACTCGGTTCGGGTGTCGTTTTTCCGTTCGGTGATGGTCCGTCGTGAGCGGAAGCGGTACGGTTCGGCTCCGTGAACAAGGCGTACGGTCCGGTGAACGCCTCGAAAGCCCCCGCACTCACAGCCGCGCGCCAACCGGCTGATTCACCACCGGACGTCAGGAGAAGCCGTCACGCGAACCCCTCGAACCGACGTCGCCTCACGCGCCACGACCGATCCCGACGCGAATCTTTTAGCCGCGCTCGGGCGAAGAGGCACGACACCGTGTCATCTCACTCCGACGCCCGACTCGACGACCTCGACGACCTCGTCGACCGCCTGCTCGTCCGCGACGCCGACGAGCACGCGGCGGCGGTCGAGGAACTCGCCGAGGCGGGCGACGAGCGGGTCGTCCCCCACCTGCTCGAACTCCTCGTGATCGACGCCATCGCGAACGACTGGGAGCGGTTCGGCTTCCCCGAGGTGCTCCGCAAGCACTCGCCGCCGCGCTACCTCGAACTCCCGGAGGTGCGCTGGCCGGGCGTCCGGGACGCGCTCGCCGCCCTGGCGGAGCCGGACTTCGACTCGCCCCACGCCTGGGTCGAGTGGGAGTCGTGGTACTCGCAGCAGGGGATCGAGCCGCTGGCGGGCTTCGACGAGTGGAAGCTGCGGCTCTACAGGTCGTACCTCCCGCCCGTCGGCGGCCTCCTCGACGCGGAGCCGCGGTCGTTCGACCTCCAGGACGTCAGGTGGGGCAACTGCGACCGGTCGTTCCTCGCGGCGCTGAACGCGCCCGACTTCGTCCCCGGCGACGCGGTGGACGCGTCGGGCGGCGACGCGTCCGCGGACGGCGACGGAACGGACGACGCGACCGCCGCCGAGCACGACGGATCGACCGACGACGCAGCGGGTACGGGCGACGAGTACGAGCGCTACCTGAAGGACGGCGACACGGTCTTCGGCTTCGAACTCGGCGGCGTCGCCTACGCGGTGCCGCGCTGGGTGCTGTTCCCGCACGAACTCCTGAACGCCGTGCTGGAAGGGGTCCCCGTGAGCCTCACCTACTGCACGCTGTGTAACGCGCCCATCCTCTACGACCGGCGCGTCGGCGGCTCCACCGCCGCCGGCGGCGACGACGACCGGGACGTCCTCACCTTCGGCAGTTCGGGGATGCTCGCGTCGGGCAACAAGGTGATGTACGACGAGGAGACCGAGACGCTGTGGGACCAGCACGCGGGCGTCCCCATCGCCGGCGACTACCTCGCCGAGGACCCGGACCTCGTGCTCGACGTGCTGTCGGTCACCCAGACCACGTGGGGCGAGTGGAAGGACGAGTACCCCGACACGCTGGCGCTCGACGTCGACACCGGCTACGACTTCGACTACTCCCACTACGACGGCGAACTCGGCATCTTCCGGCACTACTGGGAGAACGGGGACGTCGTCCAGCCCGGGGTCCGCCGGGAGGAGGGCGAACTCCCCGAGAAGGCCGAGGTGTACGGCGTCGTCGGAGACGAGGCGAGCGAGGTGTGGGTCGTCCCGCGCGACGCGCTGGCCGACATGAACGTCGTGACCGGCGAGGCGGCGGGTCGCGAGGTGGTCGCGTTCCTCGACGCGACCGACGACGTGGCCGTCTACGAGGCGCCGCCGACGCCCGTGGAGCTGGTCGCGGACGGGCTCCGGGACGCCGAGGGGGACCTCTGGGCCGTACACCGGAACGAACTGCACAGCCAGGACGGCGAGACCCGCGAGCGCGTCGTCGGCCGACACGGCCTCTGGTTCGCCTTCCGGACCCACTACGACCGGGCCACGGTCCTCCGGTGAGCCGGAACCCCATTTCGTGGTCGCGACCGCCCGTAGGGGGCGATCAGGACGACGGCTCGGCCTCGGCGTAGAAGTTGAACGCCTCGAACACCGGCCGGTCGGTCATGCCCAGCAGGATCGCCTCGCCGTCCGGTTCGTGGTGGTGGACCCCGTCCGGGGGGACCACGAAGACGTCCCACTGGCCCCACTCGAGCGCCTCGTCGCCGACGTGGGTGACGCCCTCGCCCTCGATGACGAAGTACACCTCCGTCGCGTTGTGGAAGTGCGGGTCCGTCGGCTCGGTCAGGAGCTGGGCCCGGAACGACATCGTCGGGAACAGCGGCTCCTTCCCCGTCGCCGGGTTGACGTACGCGAGGCTGTAGCCGTCGTGCGGGTCGGGTTCATCGTTGTCGGACCGCTGGCGCAGCGACTCGAGCATCTCGTCCCAGCCGAAGCGGTACGGCGGCGTCGCCTCCCGGACCCCCTCGAACGGGCCCGGAATCTCGCCGTCGGACCGCTCGTTGGCGGGTCGCCCCCGCCCGTACTGGGAGTCCCAGTAGCCCTGGGTCTTCGTCACCGGCTGGCGCTCGAGTTCGTGGTTCTCGAACACCTGTCGCTTGTTGAGCGAGTCGAGGAACAGCGGCAGGTCGAGCACGTCGAGCCACGCGGCCGTCTCGTCCGAGTCGTTGACGTGGTCGTGCCACTCCCACTGTGGCGTCGTGACGAGGTCGTTGTCCCGCATCGGGAACTCCTCGCCCGCGACGACCGTCTTCATCTCCTCGTGCCCGTCGATGGTGAAGCGGAGGGCGTTCGCCGAGTGCCGGTGTGACGGGGCGGTCTCGCCGGGCGAGACGGTCTGGACGCCGACGTAGATGGTGTTCGAGATGGCGTTCCCGAGCGAGGTGTTGATCGGGACCGCGACCCGCCGCTGGAACCCCGGCGGCAACTCGGCGATGGGGACGTCCGCCTCGATGCCGTCGATGGCGGCCTGGATGTCGTCCCAGTGCCAGACGTCCGCCTCGGGGTCGTCCATCACGTTCCCGAAGTCGTCCTCCACCTCCCACAGCGGGCGGAGGCCGTGCTCGTCGAGGAGATCTCGGGTGTCCGAGCTCATCTCCAGGAGCTCCTCCGGCTCTTGCTGGGCCATGGACAAAGGTTGGCACAGATTCATCATAAGTGTACTGGACGCGTACCCCCGCCGGTCGCCTCCGTCGTCGGATCTGCTCGCTCGCCCCCGGCGATGAGGTCGGTCGGCCGCGACGCCACCCGGCGAGCTGCCACGTCGTTTCCGCCGTCCTCGGGGCTACACCTGCGCGTCGAATATCTCGCCCGAGGGGAACACGGACCGGCAGTCCTCACAGACCATCTGCCCCTGGATGGCGTACTCCCAGAGCTTCCCGCCGCAGCTCAGGCAGTCGAAGTGCGCCCGGACGAACGGGTTCGACTCCGCGTAGATGTTGTCGAAATCGGCCATGTCCGTACGTGGCGGCGGGAGCCATAAAAATCATGTCGCCCCCGGCGACGCGGACGGCTCAGTCGGCGGCGTACGGCTCCATCGCCGCCCGGAGGTCGTCGGGCAGGTCCATCGATCCGTCGCCGCCCCGGCGGGCACACACCCGCTGTTCGTACCCCGAGAACGCCACCTCGCCGTCGTTCCGCGCGACGTACTCGAAGCGGACGCTGCGGGTCCCGAGGCTCGGCGTCAGTTCGACGGTCACGTCGTCGCCCGCCTCCACCGGCCGCTCGAACTCGAAGTTCATCTCGACGAGCGGCAGCCCGAACCCCCGCTCCCGGGAGATCTCCCAGAACGGGAAGCCGATCTCCTGGACGAACATGTCCGAGGTCTCGTGGATGGCGTCGACGATGCGCGGGTAGTGCGCGATGCCGAACGGGTCCGTGTCCGAGAAGCGGACCGTCCAGACGCGCTCGAACGACCGGCTCATCGCTCACCGTCCTCCAGCAGGACGAGCGCGTCGAGTGCCACCGCGCCACCTGCGCCCGCCAGCACGGGGTTCACGTCGACCTCGGCGATCCCCTCGCGTTCGACCAGCAGATCGCCGACCGCACACACCACGTCCGCGAGCGCGTCCACGTCCGCGGCCGGCCCGCCGCGGTATCCCGCGAGCAACTTCGCCGCGGTCAGTTCCTCGATGGCCTCGCGCGCTTCCCCGCGGTCGAGGGGCGCCAGCCGGTGGCTCGTGTCCTCGTACACCTCCGTGAAGACGCCGCCGAGCCCCGTCAGCACGACCGGGCCGAACGAGGGGTCCCGCAGCCCCCCGACGATGACCTCGGTCCCGGCGTCCACGTCGCGGGCCTCCTCGACGAGCACCTCGGCGTCGATCCCCTCCGCGTCCGCGGCGTCGAACACGCGCTCGGCGGCCGTCTCGACCGCATCGCGGTCCGCGAGGCCGAGCGCGACGCCCGCGCCGTCGGCCCACTCGCTCTTGTGGGCCACCGACGGCGAGGAAACCTTCAGGACGACCGGGAAGCCGATATCGGCTGCCGCGTCGGCGGCCGCTGCCGGGTCGTCGGCGACGGCGAACTCGGTCGTCGCCACGCCCGCGTTCGCGAGCAACGCCTTCGCCTCGGCCTCCGTGAGCGTCGTCCGCCCGTCCGCCCGGGCCGCGGCGACGGGGTCGTCGGACTCAGACATCGGCGCTCACCTCCGCCTCCGCGGCGCCGTCCCCCAGCCCCGCGTACCGCGCGAGGAGCGCGGTCGCCTCGGCCGCCCGTTCGGGCGAGGTGAACGTCGGCACGCCCGCCTCGCGCAGCGCCGCGAGTTCGTCGTCCATCGCCCCCGGCGGCCCCTCCGAGGCGAACAGGACCGGCTTGCCGACGCGCTCGGCCAGGCCGTCGAGCGCGTCGACGGGGAAGCCGAGCGCCTCCTCGAACAGTTCGTACACGAGGACGACGTCGACGGCGTCGTCGGCCGCGACGGTCTCGATCAACTCGCCGAACTCGGGCATCGGCCGGCCCGTGTCGACCGGGTTGTCCGCGAACGTGATCCCCGGGAGCACCTCCTCGACGCGCTCCTGGGTGTCCTCGGAGAGTTCTGGGAGCGTCGCGCCGGCGCGCTGGAGGCGGTCGGCGACGATGATTCCGGGCCCGGCCTGGGCGGTCACGACGCCCACGTTCGCTCCCCCGGGCGCGGGCGAGTTCGCCAGCGCGAGGCCCGCGTCGAGCAGCGCGGAGGTCGAACCGACCGTGGGGACGCCGTACTGGGCGAACCCCGCCGTGTAGAGGTCGTGATCGCCCGTGAGCGCCCCGGTGTGCGACTCGGCGAACTCGCCGACGTCGGACTGGCCGACCTTGTACGCGACGACGGGCGTCTCGGCAGCGCGGCACGTTTCGAGCAGCGAGCGACCGTCGTCGGTCCCCTCCACGTGGAGGACGATGGCGCCGGTGGCCGCGTCGCCGTCGAAGTAATCGATCGCCTCCTCGAAGCCGACGTTCGCTCGGTTGCCCAGTCCCACCATCGCCGAGATCCCGCGCCCCTCCCGCAGCGCCTGGAAGGCGAGTTGATGGGCCACACCGCCGCTCTGGGCGAGTATGGCGACGTTGCCGGGGCGGAACCCCTCGACGCCGCTGGCAAAGGAGGCGAGCAGGTTCGACCGCGGCACGACGAAGCCGCTCGTGTTCGGGCCCAGCAGCGCCACGTCGCCGGCGGCGGCCACCTCGACGATGCGCTCCTGGAGCGCCTCGCCCTCCTCGCCGGCCTCGGCGAAGCCGCCGGCGTAGATGACTGCGCCGCCGACGTCCGCCTCGCCGCACTCCTCGAGCACGTCGGGGACGACCGGGCCGGGCACGCAAAGCAGCGCGAGGTCGACGGGTTCGTCGACGTCGGCCACCGAGGGGACGAACTCCTCGCCGAGGACGCTGCCCTCGGCGGACGGGTTGACGGGGTAGACCCGGCCGTCGAACTCGACGGCGTTGGCCATCGCCTCGTAGCCGATCTTCCGCTCGTCGGTGGAGGCGCCGACGACCGCCACGGTCCCCGGATCGAACAGGCGTGTCAGGTTCACACAGGCACGTCGGGTGAACCGGCTAAATCGTTTTCCCTAGCGGGTGGTGGTACGCCGATCAGGACCGGAACGCGGGAACCGACTCTACGACGGCTTCCCGGCGAAGTTCACGAACCGGTCGAGCGCCCCGCTCGCGTCGGTCGTGACGCTGGAGCCGTGGTAGACGAGGCCGACGTCGAACTCGTACCCGAGGAGCCGTTCGAGGTTCGCGTCCGCCGCGTCGAGGTCGGCCGAGAAGAACGCCGGCGGGAGCACGAACCCGCCCGCCGGCAGGCCGCGGGCGTCCGAGCCGAACGCGGCGTCCCCGAGGACGGCGACGCCCGCCGACTCGTCGACGAGCGCGTGGTGGTCGGCGGTGTGGCCGGGCACGTGGACGGCGACGAACGGTCCGATCTCCGCGCCGTCGCCGTACCGGTGGGTCGGGCTGTACCTCCCGTCGATATCGGTCCCCTCGGGAACCCACGTCTCGAGGTCGTACCGCTCGGCGAGGGTCGCCAGCCCGCCCACGTGGTCGGGGTCGCCGTGGGTGACGACGAGCCGCTCCGGCTCGACGCCGAGTTCGTCGAGCCGCTCGGCCGCCGCGTCGGTCGTGTCCTCGAGGCCGGCGTCGACGAGCGTCGGCACGTCGCCGTCGAACAGGAAGACGCGGTACCGGCCGCCGTTCAGCTCCGTCAGGGTCAGGTCGTACACGTCGGGTGCGATCTCCTCGATCATCGCTGATGACGTCTCCTCGCGGACGCGGCAAAGGTGTTTCCGCCGGACCGGCGTCCCCGTCGGGCGGCCGGCCCTCCGCCGCCCCGCGCCGTCCGCGTTCCGCCGGGTCCTCGCCCCGCCGTCGGCGCCGCGCCGCGGTCCTCGGCGGGAACCGTCCGCCGCCGGTTCCGAAACACACATGCCACGAACGTCCGTGGCCGGAGGTACCACGTCACCATGACGGACCACCCCGACCTCCGCGCCCGGATCCCGGCGGCCGTCGACCCGTCGTGGCTCTCGGTGCCCGCGGGCCTGCTCGCGGCCGCCGGGGCGTTCGCGTACGCGCCGGTCGGCCGGGACGCGGCCGTCATGCTCGCCATCACGCTGTTCTGTGTCGCCCTCTGGATCGGTTCGCCGGTCGAGCCGTGGTTCACCGGGCTCGTCTGTCTCGGCCTCGTCGGCGTGACGTTCTCCTCGGAGCTCGCGCTCGTCGGGTTCCGCTCGCCCGCGACGTGGCTCGTCGTGCTCGGCATCCTGCTCGGCGAGGCGACCCGGCAGAGCGGGCTCGCGAACCTCGTCGAGCGCCGGGTGCTCCACGCGATGCCGGGCGCCGGAACGATGACCGCCACGGGGACGTACCGGTTCCTCCTCCTCGCCCTGTCGGCGGCCGCCCTGGGCTTCGTCGTGCTCGTCCCCTCCGCGCTCGTCCGCGTGCTCATCCTCGGGCCCATCCTCGTCTCGGTCGGCGACGTGTTCGCCGAGCGCCGGCCGAAGGTCGGCCTGTTCCTCGGCCCGCTGTTCGTCACCTACTACGGCGGCACCGGGATCCTCACCGGCTCGCTCGCGAACATCATCATCACCGGCCTCGTCGAACCGGCCGGGCTCTCCATCGGCTGGGTCGAGTGGGCGACGTGGCTCGGACCGGTGATGACCGTCGGCAGGTCGCTGGCCGTCGTCGCGGTCGCCTACGTCCTCTACCGGCCGCGCGAGTCGGCCGCGCTCGACCCCGCGGCCGGGTCGGCCGAGCGCCCCGGCGTCTCCCCGACCGAGCGCCGGATGCTGGCGTTCCTGCTCGTCGGCGTCGCCGTCTGGGCGACCGACTCGATCCACGGGCTCCACCCGCTGTACGGCGCGCTGGTCGTCGCGCTGCTCGCGTTCGCCCCCCGGATCGGCGTCGTCGGCTCGGAGGCGGTGGCCGAGGCGGACTTCTCCATCGTCTTCTTCCTCGGGGCCATCTTCGCCATCGCGGAGGGGCTCCAGCGGACCGCGTTCACCGCCGTCGCGGCCGAAGCCGTCCTCTCGCGGATGCCCGCGGACGCGTCGCTCCCGCTCGTCCTCGTCTTCGTCGTCGCCGCCGCCATCGCGCTCACGTTCGTGATGGAGGGACTCGCGGTCGCGAGCGTGCTGACGCCCGTGCTCGTCCCGTTCGCCGCGAGCGCGGGCATCCCGCTGCTCCCGGTCGCGCTGACCGAGGCGGTCGCGCTCAACACCTACTTCTTCCCGTACCAGTCGGCCGTGCTCGTCGCCATCCTGGGGCTGGACGTGGTCGACTCGATGGAACTGGTCAGGATGACGGCCGTCTGCTCGCTCGTCACGCTCGTCGTCCTCCTCCCGATCCAACTCGCGATCTTCGCGGTCGCGTTCTGACCCGGTCGGGGTCGCGACGGTCGGACGGGGGCGGACCGGGACGAACCGGGCGGATCGGAACGAATTGGGGCGGACGGGGGCGGACCGAGCAGGGCCGGGACGGCGTTCGACGCTCCCGGACGCGGGTCACCCGGACCGGCGGGCGGTCGCCCGTGGCGGCTCGTCGGCTCAGCCGAAGTGATCGTCGATGACCCGCCCGCGCTCGACCGTGCCGGTGTCGGTGCGCGGCAGCGGCTCCGTGCGGACGGCGTACGTCCGCGGGCGCTTGTAGTTCGCCAGCGAGCCGTGCTCTCGACAGAACTCGTCGAGGTCCTCCCCGTCCACCGAGCCGTCGGCGACCACCACCGCGGTGACCTTCCGGCCCCAGTGGTCGTCCTCGAGGCCGAACACGAGCGCCTCCTCGACGGCCTCGTGTCCGCCCAGCGCGTGCTCGACCTCGGCGGGGTAGACGTTCTCGCCGCCGCAGGTGAACATGTTGTCCACGCGGTCGACGACGTAGAGGTAACCGTCCTCGTCGACCCTGGCGACGTCGCGCGTCCGGAGCCACTCGCCGAAGTAGCTCTTCCGCTGTGCGGCCTCGTTGTCGATGTAGCCGTCCGACTTGCCCGGTCCGCGGGCGATGATCTCGCCCCGCTCGCCCGGGTCGACGGTCGCCTCCGGGTCGGGGTGTTCGTCCACCGGCGCGGGCTCGACGACCCGGAGCTCCCACGTGAACGCCTCCTTTCCGATGGTCCCCGGGTGCTCGTCCTGGGCCGACGGGTGCGCGAACGTGAGGTCGGGCCCCGCCTCCGTCATGCCGTAGGTGTTGTAGAGCCCCTCGGAGAGCAGCGATCGGGTCCGCTCGACGAGCTCCTCGGTAACGATGGCGCCGCCGGTCCGGACGTACTCGAGCGACCCCGTGTCGTAGCCGACCTCCGCCTGGACGTCGTTCAGGGCGTCGAGCTGCGTCGGCACGGCGAGCAGCCCGGTCGCGTCGTGCTCCTCGACGAGTTCGAGCGCCTCGGCCGGGTCGAAGCTCTCGTGGAGCACGACCGTCGCCCCGGCGAGGAAGTGCGGGTAGAGCCACGCGTCGGAGGTGACCATGTGGTACCACGGCGTCGTAACGATCGCCGTGTCGGTCTCGTCGACGCCGTGCTCCATGACGACCTGGACCGCGCCGTACCACATGTCCTCGCCGTCGAACGGCACCGCCTTCGGCCGGCTCGTCGTCCCGCTCGTGTAGAACACGGTGCACTCCTCGCCCGCGGGGAGGTCGGCGTGGAGCGTGTCGGCCGCCCCGTCGAGCACGTCCTCGTACGACTCGACCCCGTCGGCGTCGAGCTCCCGGTCGCCGACGTGGATCGCCGTCCCGAACTCGCCCCGATCGAGCATCTCCAGCGCGGTGTCGGCGTTCGCGTCGTCGAAGACCAGCCCCTCTGCGTCCGCGTTCTCCGCCATCCGGACGAGCTCCTCCGCCATCCCCCGGAAGGAGAGCTGTACCGTCGCGGACCCCCGCTTGTGGCCGGCGATCATCGACTCGACCGCCGCGGGCCCGTTCAAGGCGAGGACGGCACACCGACCGCCGCCGAGCCTGTCGGAGAGGGCGTTCGCGAGCCGCGTGCTCCGCCGGTCGAACTCGTCGTAGGTGAACTCCCTGCCGTCGTCGGTGACGACGGCGGTCTCGTCGCCGTAACACCGGACCGTGCGCTCGAACGCCGATAAGTAGTTCATAGATGATGCGGTATGCTACTACAGCCCATTCGCAGATATTAACGGTTGCGGTCGCGCCACGACGCAGTCGCGCGATTCGGCGGCCGTCCGGACGGGGGTCCGGGGCGACGGCAGGTCGCGTCCCCGCTCGCCGCGATCCCGTTTCACGCCCGCCCGGCGTGACCGGGCGCCGCGCGGCGGGACGGATCGGCGGACTCCGATTCGGTGTCATCGAACGCCCGACCCGACGGTCACCGGTAGGCGAGGTTCAGTTCGACGTCGTTCGCCGCGGCCCGGAGGTGGTCGACGAGTTCGTCCTCGCACCGCTCCCTGCTGACGCGGTGGGCGGGACCGGCGATCGCGAGCGCGCCGTGGACCTCCTCCTCGAACAGCAGGGGGGCGGCGACGGCGTGGATCCCCTCGAGGTCCTCGCCCATGTTCAGGGCGTACCCCCGTTCGCGGATCGCCGTCAGGTCCTCGCGGAGCGCGTCGGCGTCCGTGACGGTGTTCGGGGTGCGGGCCGGCAGCCCGTGGCTGTCGACGACGTCCTCGACCGCCCCGTCCGGGAGGTGTGCGAGGATCGCCTTCCCCCCCGAGTTGCAGTGCATGTAGGCCCACGAGCCGACGAGCGTGTTCGCGTTGACGTTCGTCCTGCCCGCCCGCCCGTAGAGGTACATCACCCGTCCGTTCTGGTGGGTCAACAGCCAGACCATCTCGCCGGTCGTCCCCTCGAGCTCGTCGACGATGGGTTTCGCCGCCCCGCACACGTCGTACTGGTTCCGGACGTACTGGCCGTGGCTGAAGAACTGGAGCCCCAGGTGGTAGCTCGCCCCCCGCTTGACCACGAAGTCGTGGGCCTCCATCGACGCGAGGTGGTCGTGGACAGTGCTCTTCGCGAGTCCCGTCCGATCGGCCAGCTCCGTCACCCCCGCCCCGTCGACCTCCCGAAGGTGTTCGACGATGGAGAACAGCGTCTCGTCCGACTTCACCCCGCCGCCGCGCGCCCGGTCCCCGGTCATGTGGGGTGCTACTTCGCCCCGGCTACTAAACTCTTCAGCTCCCCGCCCTCGCCCGGGCGACGGAACCGAGCGATCCCGCACGAGCGGGCCGCCGCGACGCCCGTTTCGGTCTCACCGAACGCGACCCGCTCGCCACGGCGACTGCGGTGATTATTCGTGGCAGTTCGTCCGTTCGGCTATCCGTCGTCGGAGAACGGGCGAAATTTTCGGATTCGTTCGACGAGAGGGAACGGGTGTGGGGACGGAGGGCGTTACGCCGATAAGCGTGTAACGTTTCGCGGCGAACGCGCGGGTCGTCCGACGCGCTCGCGCCCGGTCCGGGGGCTACCCCGCGAACTCCTCGACGTAGCTCCGGTCGGCCGCGAGCGCGTCGGCGTCCTCCGGCAACAGCGCGACGACGAAGTACTCGGCGTACTCCTCGAGGTAGTCGACGATCCGCGCGATGCGGTCGGAGTCGATCGCCTCGAGCGAGTCGAGGACGATGAACGGGAGATCCTCGTGGACGTCGTGGACGAGGTAGCCCGCGAGCGCGAACACGAGGCCGGTCACCTCGCGCTCGCTCTCGGAGAGGTGGTCGATCGTGTCCCGGTAGGACTCGCCGCCGGCCGTGGTGCGGATGATGTGGAGGTCGAACTCGGGGCGGGTCACCTTCCGACGGCCCTCCCGGACCTCGCGTTCGCGCCGTTCGATCCAGATGCGGTCGATGTTGTCGTACTGGAGGATGTCGAGCACGGCGTCCATGTGCTCGTTGAACGACTCGACGGCGTCGGCCTCGATGCGATCGACGCGGGTCCGGAGTTCGGTGAGCTGGTCGGCGACCTGCTCGCGCTCGTCGGCCAGCCGGGACCGGTCGTCGATGGCCTCCTCGCGCTCCTCGATGCGCGCGTCCACGTCGGCGAGGTCGGACTCGAGCCGCTCGACCCTGAGCTCCAGTTCGTTCGCCTCCCGGTGGCGCTCGAGCACCTCGTCGTAGTCGCCCTCGCCGACCCGCTCGGTCTCGGCCTCCAGTTCCTCGACGGCCTCGGCCTGCTCGTCGCGGTCGTCCTCGAGCCCCTCGATCCGCTCCTCGGTCGCCTCGATCTCGGCCTCGACGTCCTCGAGCCGGGACTCCGCCCGTTCGACCTCCCGGCGGGCCTGCTGGAGCTCCGAGCGCTCGGTCGAGAGCTCGTCGATCCGGTTCCGCAGTTCGTTCCGCTCGTCGAGCTTCTCCGCCCGGATCTTCCCGAGCAGGTCGAGCGTCTCGTCGATGCGGTCGCGCTCGACCTCGGAGCCGCACGTCCAGCACACCGTCCGCTCGGTGTCCTCCACCAGCTTGTCGGTGACGTCGCCGCCGGTTCCGGCCGACGACGTGCCGTCGAGATCGAGGTCCAGGCCGTCGCCCTCCAGCATCTCCTCGTTGAAGCTGATGACGCTTTGGAGCTCGCTGAGCGTGTCGTCCAGCTCACGTTTCCGCCGCCGGGCGTCGGCGATGCGCTCCGCGATCGCCTCGGGATCGGAGTCGGACGGCTCGGCGCGCTCGAGCGTCTCCTCCAGCTCGTCGCGTTCCTCGCGCAACTCCGCGAGCGTCGCGCGCTCGGCCTCGATGTCGAACTCGACGTCCTCGAGCTCCGACCGGGCCTCGCGCAGGCGCTGGAACGCCGCCTCGATGTCCTCCTTGCGCGACCGGCTCTCCTCGAGGTCAGCGTCGAGGTCGTCGATCTCCGCCTGGACGTCGGCCAGCTCCTCGCGGGCCCCCTCGAGCTCCTCGCGCACCTCCCGCCGCTCCGCCTCGAGGTCGGGGAGCTCCGTCTCGAGCCGTTCGAGCTCCTCGATCCTGTCGTCGATGTCGTCCTTCTCGCGCTCGAGTTCGGCGATCTCGGCCTCGATGCTGTCGGTGTCGATGGGGCGCATGATGATCTCCCGGAGGTCGTCGCCCCGCTCGACGGCCCGCCGGACCTCGTTGTTCTCCAGGAGGAACGCGAACATGTCCGCCAGCTGCGGGTCGTCGAGGAACGGGTCGCCGTCGAACGACACCGCCTCGCCGTGTCGCGTCAGCGTCCGCGTCCAGGTCCGGTCGCCGATCTCCAGTTCCACGTGCCCCTCGTCCGCGTCGGCCTTGAGCGAGGGTTGCTCGCTTCCCAGCCCCGCCATGAGCGCCTGCAGGAACGACGTGCGGTTCGTGGCGTTCCGGCCGCTAAGCACCGTCACGCCCGGAGGGAGCGTCACGTCGGCCTCGTCGATGCCGCCGATGTTTCGTGCGCGGACGTGGACGTCTTTCGCCGTCTGATCCGTCGTATTCATCGTTTCGAGTTTATGTCTTCACGACTTAACTGTTGCCGTCTCGGACTGCGGGAACGCACGACCGCCCGCCGCCGAGGGGTGCGCCGCCCGCGAGTCCCGGACGGGTCGCCGGAGCGTACGCCCGCCGCGGCCCGGGTCGGACTGCCGGCGGGTTCAACAGTCGCACCCGCCCTGGCGGATGAGCTCGCCGATGGGATACCCGGTGCCGCACTCGCTACAGACCACCTGCACGTCGACGAACACCTCGTACCCCCGCTCCGTGAGGTCCCCGGAGGCGACCAGCCCGTCGATGGTCGACTCCGCGACCACCGATGTCCGGCCCTGCAGGCGCTCCATCGTCTCGACCTTCCTGTCGACCCGGTCCGCCGACCGGTCCGGGAGCTCCGCCTCCCGGTACTCCGTGAGATACGTGTGGATCGCCTGGTGGGTGACGAAGTCGCCCCGGAGCGACTCGACGTCGACGTCCTGGCGCTCGAGTTCGCGACGCTTCCGCATCCTGTCGGCCTCGGACACGTCGTCGTCCGTGAGCACCCGGTAGGTGGTCTCGACGTCGCTCGAGACGGCGGTCGCGCCGGCCCCGTCGAGCGCCGCCTCCAGCACTGCCCGGTTGAACTGCTCGGCGAGGTCCCGGAGGCTCGTCCGCTCGCCGCCCTCGCCGGTCCATCTGGACTCGAGTCGTTCCCCCATGTCGGTCAGCCCGTACTCGTCGATGACGCGCGCCACCTTGCTGTTCGGCCGTCCCTCGGTCGTCGTCATGGGCGGACGTAGGCCCCTCCATTACAAATATATTGGTGTAACCTCTTCGTGCCGGCGTCGACGGGGTCGAGCGCCGGCCCTGTTAGCAGGTTCGACGAGGGGTGCGAAGTTCGAGAACGGGTACGACGGCCGTACCCGCCCGTCACGTGCGACTAACAATGCCCGAGCCGGCCGTACGGGCGCAGTCGGAGGTCGACACTCATGGCCGAATCCCGAAGCCTGACCGACTGGATCGCGTGGCTGAGCCCCGGCGTACTCGTGCTCGTCGGACTGGCGCTGTTCTTCCTCCCCGTCCCGCCGACGTCGATGATCGGCATCGCGCTGATCGTCGTCGGCGTGGCCCTCTGGGTGCTCGACTACGTGGGCGTCCGCGGTGCGGGCGGCGGAGGGGACGAGACGTAGTCGGGACCCACACTCACGGACGGGTCGTCGGCGATCGCGCCGCAAGGGACAACTCCCTCGAGCGCCTCCTGACGCCCGATGCCCCACCGCCGACACCACCGCTGCAACCTGTGTGGCCGCGACTTCGAGACGGGCCCCGAGCTCGAGGACCACGTGGACCGCCGCCATCCGAAGGCCGACGTCCGCTGGTGGATGGTCGCGGAGGACCCGGAGAAGGACCTGCGGTTCGAACGGTGACCCGGGCCCGATCCGAACGACGGACCGGCGCCCGGCCGCGGACGGGAGACGTGACGGAATCGAACGTATGACAACTGCCGTACACCAGCCGGCGGACCGACCCCGCGACCGTCCGGCGATCGGGGTCGATCACCGCCGGGGTTCGGGGACCAGCGCCGCGCTCGCCCGGTAGAGCGCGACGTTCACGATCGCGAACAGGACCCCGACGGCCGCACCCACGACGCTTCCCGCCGCAGCACCGAGCGACAGGAGGAGGACGAACGCCGGGACGTCGACCATCCCGTCGAGCACGTTGACGGCCGCGACGACGACCGCGATGCCCGCGACGAACCCCATCCCGACCAGCGCGCCGCCGACCGTCCCGCGGACGAGGAGGCGCCCGGTTTCTCCCGCCGCGGACCGCGCGAGGCCGCCCTCGGCGAGCACCCAGCGGGTCGTCACCCAGAGGAGCAGCCACAGGTAGCCGAACAGGAGGAGGCCGGGGAGCGTCCCCAGCGAGGGGAGCGTATCGCTCAGCGCCCCGCTCGCGTGCCCGAGCAGGACGAGCGGCAGGCCGAAGGCGACGAGGTCGAACGTCGTCACGATCCACGTCTCCGCGGCGCCGGCGGCCTCACCCATGCGCGAGCACCTCCGCGAGCGCGACGAGCAGTAGCAGCGTCGCCGCCGTCGCGCCGTACGCCCGTTCGAGTGTAGCGCCGCCGCGGTCCGGGACCGTCGCGTCGGCCGGCAACCGGAGGACGGCCAGCGACCGGAGGAACGACCCGACGACGAACGCGAGCGCAACCAGCAGTTTGGCCGTGAGCACCGACCCCCACCGCGTGCCCGGCCCGGGCGCGCCGACGGCGCCGAGGTTCCCGACGCCCGTCGCGAGCACGAGTCCCAGCAGCGCCCAGAACCACAGTTCGAACCGCAGCAGTCGGGCGCTCGGAACCCGGTCGGCGGTTCGGAGGCCGTGCCACGCGAGGGCGCTTCCGCCGACGAGCGCGACCATCCCGAGCAGGTGGACCGTTCTGACGGCGAGGTGGAGGGCCGACGACATCACGCCGCCCTTCTCGGTCGGGTGACAAATAACGACCGGTGGGCGTCGCCCGACGGGTCGGGACCGTCCGGGTCGCCGTGGGGTGCGGTCCGGATTCAGGTGGGACTCGGCGCCCGCGAGCGCGAGACGTACGCCGCGAGGTCGGTCGTCGTCACGATGCCGATGACGCCCTCGGTCTCGGAGACGACGGGGATGTGGTGGACGCCGTGTTCGAGCATCGCGTCGGCGACGTCGTGGACGGGGTCCTGGGCGCTCGCCGTCACGACGCCGGTGCTCATGTACGATGAGACGGGCGTCTCGTCCTTCGGCCGCCGCTCCGCGACGATCCGGACGAAGTCGGTCGTGGTGAGGATGCCGGCGAGGTCGCCGTCCCCGTCGGTGACGACGACCGAGCCGATGTCGTTCTCGAGCATCGTCGCGGCGGCGTCCTCGACGAGCGTGTCGGCGGTCACCGTGATCGGGTCGGGGGACATGATCCGTGCGACGAAGATGTCGTCCATGCGCCACAGTTCGGCGGTCGAGTGATAAGGGTTGTCGTACGTTCAGCGGTACCTCCCGGAACGTCGACGATCGTCACGAAACGCCCGTTCCCGGACGACGTAATTGACCGTTCATTGTTGATACACCATTTAGGAGTGAGAGATTTCCCCCTATACCCACAATTAGGGAAAATTCTTCCAGTAATTATCCCACTGTTAGGACGATTCAGGAACAGCCTTTTGCCCACGACCATGCACCGATTGGACCGAAACGGCTGGCATTTGGGCACGATTCGGCCCAGGAATCACCCGTTCACCCACGGACAATGGTACACGAAAAGGAGGAGTGGAAGGACGAGTCGTACGGCGACGAACTCAGGGAACGGATCGAGTCGTTCGCGGCGGAGGGGTGGGAGTCCATCCCCGAGGACGAGCGCGAGGAGTGGTTCTCCCGGTTCAAGTTCTGGGGCGTCTTCCACCAGCGGAGCGGCCAGGAGAGCTACTTCATGCTCCGGCTGACGAACTGCGGCGGCGTCCTCGAACCGGGACAGCTCCGGGCCATCGGCGAGGTGGCCCGGGAGTACGCCGGCGGGCCGGTGGAGAACCCCGAGTTCGGCGACGCCTGGATCGACCTCACGACCCGCCAGTCGGTGCAGCTCCACTGGCTCAAGCTCGAGGACGTCCCGGCGGTGTGGGAGAAACTGGAGGCCGTCGGCGTCTCATCGCGCTCGGCGGGCGGGGACGCGATGCGGAACGTCTCCGGCTGCCCGGTCGCGGGCAAGGACGAACACGAGCACGTCGAGACGCGCTCGCTCCTGGACCGCATCCAGCGCGAACTCCGCGGGGACGACGCGCTCTCGAACATGCCCCGAAAGTTCAACATCTCCGTCACCGGCTGCCGGGAGGGCTGCGCGCAGGACTCCATCAACGACGTCGCGCTCGAGCCCGCCCGGAAGCTCGCAGGGGGCGAGGAGGTCAGGGGGTTCAACGTCCGCGCCGGCGGCGGCCTCGGGGGACGCGAACCCCGCCGCGCCCGGTCGGTCGACGCGTTCGTGACGCCCGAGCACGCCTACGAGGTGGTGCGGGCGTTCGTCGAACTGTACCACGAGGAGGGCGACCGGACCAACCGGAGTAGGAACCGCGCGCGCTTCTTCGTCGACGACTGGGGGACGGGGGCGATCCGCGAGGAACTCGCCGACAGGGTCGACTTCGAACTCCAGCACGCCGGAACGAGCTTCCGGACGGAGTACACCTACAACGCCGGCCGAAAGCCCGAACGCGGGAAGCACGACCACGTCGGCGTCCACGAGCAGCCCGACGGGCGCCACTACGTGGGGCTTAGCGTCCCCGTCGGTCGAATGGGCGCCGAGGAGGCGATCGAACTGGCCGACCTCGCGGACGAGTACGGGGGCGGCGAGGTGCGGCTCACCCGCCGGCAGAACCCGATCCTGATGGACGTGCCCGAGGGGAACCTCGACGACCTGCTCGCGGAGCCGCTCCTGGAGACGCACACGCCGGAGCCGGGCGCGTTCGGCCGGGGCGCGATCGCCTGCACCGGGACGGAGTTCTGCTCGCTCGCGCTGACCGAGACGAAGGCCCGGACGGCCGCGATGCTGCGCTGGTTCCGGCGCAACGTCGAGGTGCCCGACGACGTCTCGCAGCTGAAGCTCCACTTCTCGGGCTGTACCGCCGACTGCGGGCAGGCGATGACCGCGGACATCGGGTTGCAGGGGATGCGCGCCCGCAAGGACGGCGAGATGGTCGAGGCGATGGACGTCGGCGTCGGCGGCGGCGTCGGCGCGGAGCCGTCGTTCATCGAGTGGACGCGCCAGCGCGTCCCGGCCGACGAGGTGCCGGGGATGATACGGAACCTCGTGGAGGCGTTCGCCGCGCTCCGCGAGGACGGACAGACGTTCCGCGAGTGGGTCGACGCGACGGGCCACGAGACGCTCATCGAACTGGCGGAGCCGGAGGAGACCTCCTACGAGGACCCCTGCCTCCACGACGCCAAGCAGTCGTGGTACCCCTTCGCCGACGGCGAGAGCCCGGCCCCGACCGACGCGACCGGCGAACCCCTCCCGAGCGATGACTGAAGGGGACCGCCCGCGGTCGGCCGGCGATCCGAACGCCCCGATGGACGCCGCGCCGGAGCTGTTCCCGGCAGATTCCGGGGTGGCTCCGGCCGGGGCGCTTCCGGCCACCGGATCCGACCCCGACCCGACGCCGTCACCGGAGGTGTGCGACCGGTGACCGACCCGGTCCCGACGACCTGCATGCGGTGTGCCGTCGGCTGTGGCCACCTCCAGGGTCGGGTCGACACCGGCTACGGCATCGCCTCGG
This sequence comes from Halorarum salinum, assembly GCF_013402875.1. Taxonomy (NCBI): domain Archaea; kingdom Methanobacteriati; phylum Methanobacteriota; class Halobacteria; order Halobacteriales; family Haloferacaceae; genus Halorarum; species Halorarum salinum. The sequence goes on from NZ_CP058580.1 coordinate 60,157, forward strand.
TGCGCGGCGACGTCTCCCACCCGGTGAACCGGGGGCTCGCCTGCCAGCGCGGCATCCGGGAGACGGCCGACCCGGCGGGCGAGTGGCTCACCCGCCCGCTGATCCGCGAGGGGGACGAACTCCTCCCGACGACGTGGGACGTCGCGCTCGATCGGGTCGTCGAGGCGTTCTCGACGGCCGTCGACGGGAACCGCGACGGCGTGGCCGTGCTCGGCAGCGGCCAGCAGACCAACGAGGCCGCCTACGCGCTCGGGAAACTCGCCCGCGGCGGCTTCGGCACCCGGTACTACGACGCCAACACGACGCTGTGCATGGCCAGCGCGGTGACGGCCTACTACGACGCGTTCGGCAGCGACGCCCCGCCGTGCACGTACGACGACGTCGACGACGCGCGGACGCACGTCGTCTGGGGCGCGAACCCGGCCGTCGCCCATCCCGTGATGTTCCGCTGGATCGAGGAGAGCGCCCGCGGGGACGGGAGTCGGCTCGTCGTCGTCGACCCCGTCGAGACGAAGACCGCGAGCGTCGCCGACGATCACGTCGCCCTCGACCCGGGAACGGACCTCGCGCTCGCCCGCGCCGTGCTCGCGCGACTCGTCGAGCGCGACGACCTCGACCGGGAATTCGTCGCCGAGTCGACGACGGGGTTCGACGACCTGGAGGCCGCCCTCCCGGCGGTCGAGGCGGCCGCCGGGACCGCCGGCGTCGACCCGGAGACCGTCGACGCGCTCGCGGCGGCGTTCGCCGACCCCACCCTGGTCTACTGGGGGATGGGCGTGAACCAGAGCACGCAGGGGACGAACACCGCGGCGGCGCTGGTCGACCTCTGTCTCGCGACGGGGAACCTCGGCCCCGGAACCGGCCCGTTCTCGCTGACCGGCCAGGCGAACTCCATGGGAACGCGCGTCGTCTCCTCGAAGGGGTCCTGGCCGGGCCAGCGCCCGTTCGAGGATCCGGACGAGCGCCGGATCGTCGCCGAGGCGTGGTCGGTCCCCCTCGACCGCCTCCCCGACGACGCCGGCCCCGGCCCGGTCGGAACCGTGGAGGCCGTCGAGGACGGCCCCGTGGAGGCCGTGTGGGCCGTCGCGACGAACCCCGTCGCCGGCATGCCCGACGGGTCGACCGTCCGCGAGCGTCTCGAGGACGCGTTCCTCGTCGTGCAGGACGCCTTCCGGACCGAGACGGTCGAGGTCGCCGACGTGGTGCTCCCGGCGGCGACGTGGGGCGAGTCCGACGGCACGACGACGAACATGGAGCGCCGGGTGTCGCGCGTCCGGCCGGCGATGGACCTCCCGCCGGGGATCCGGACGGATCTGGACGTGATTACGACGATCGGGAACCGCGTCGCTCCTGGACTGTTCGACCGCACCGAGCCCGAACCCGTGTTCGAGGAACTCGCCGCGCTCACGGCCGGGACGCCCGCGGACCTCTCGGGGATCAGCTACGGCCGGCTCGACGCGGAGGGCGCGGTCCGCTGGCCCGCGCCCGACGCCGTCTCGGAGGGCGGCTACCGCTACCTCGCCGACGGCGAGTGGGCGTTCGAGACGCCCTCCGGTCGGGCGCGCTTTTCGACGGCCCGCCACGAGGGAGTGCCCGAACCGGTCGACGACGACTACCCGCTGACGCTGACGACCGGCCGCGAGGTCGACGGCTACAACACCGGGGTCCGCTCGCGCGACGCGGGGACGCCGGACGCGCCGCTCGCCCGCGTCCACCCGGCGACGATCGACGGGACGGATCTCGGGTTCGAGTCGGCCCCGGCGAAACTCGGGACGGATGAGGACGGTTCCGCCGACGCGGCGATCGAATCGCGCCGCGGGGCTGTCCCGGTCCGCGTCGAGGCCGACCCGGCGGTCCCCGAGGGGCTCGTCTGGCTCCCCATCCACCACCCGCGGACGAACGAGCTCACGCTGCCGGAGACCGACCCGCGCTCGGACGAGCCGAACTTCAAGCAGTGCGCGGTCCGGCTGTGCCCGGCGGACGCGAACCGGGCTGACCCCGTCGCCGACGCGGAGGTGATCCGCGGTGACTAACAAGGTCGAGCAGCTCTGTCTCGCGACGCTCGGGTTCTTCTGGGCGTTCCTGATGTGGTTCTCGACGGCCGCGTTCAGCCCGAGCATCGGCGCCGCGTTCGACCTCACGACGGGCGAACTCGCGCTGCTGGCGAGTTCGGCCATCTGGCTCGCCCCGCCGGGTCGCGTGCTGGCCGGCTGGGCCGCCGACCGCGTCGGCGCCCACACCACCTTCACGGTCATCCTCGCCGTGACGGGGCTGGTGAGCATCGCCTCCTCGTTCGCCTCGAGCTACGAGGTGCTGTTCCTCGAACGGCTGATCGTCGCCTCCGCCGGCATCAGTTTCGTCGTCGGCATCCAGCACGTCGCCCAGTGGTTCGACGAGCACGAGATGGGCACCGCCGAGGGGCTGTACGCCGGCACCGGCAACGTCGGCGCCGGCGTCGGCGCGCTGGTGCTGCCCCGGGTGTATGGCGTGAACTTCGGCGACGCGTTCCTCCACCTCGGCGTCGGGGCGGTGCTGGTCGCCGGCCTCTACTGGTGGCGCGGCGTCCCGGCGAAGGACGCCGCGTCGGCGGAGGTCGCCCGCTCGAACGCCTCGCTGAAGGACACCCTGTTCGTCTGGACGCGCTACTCGGCCATCGCGCTCATGCTGGCGTACGCGATGTCGTTCGGCCTCGAGATCGCGATGAACTCGTGGCTCCCGAGCTACTACGCGACGGGGTTCGCGGGCGACATCGAGGCGCTCGGCTTCGAGGGCGTCGCCGCCGTCCAGACGGCCGCCGGGACGTTCGCGGCCGTCCAGTCGTTCAACGCCTCGCTGTGGCGGCCGTTCTCGGGGTACATGTCCGACCTCTGGCAGCGCAAGGGGTGGACGCCGTACCCGATGCTCGCGGACGACCGGCCGTACTCGCCGCGGGTCCACTGGCTGCTGACTGCGCTCGTCTGCATCACGGTCCTGATGGTCGCGCTCACCGTCGTCGGGATGCTGGGGCTCCTGCCCGCCTCCGTCGTCGTCCTGGCGGCGTTCGGCGTCGCCGTCAGCTTCGGCACCGGCGGCGTGTTCGCCATCGTCCCCGTCCTGTTCCCCGACCGTCCGGGCACCGCCTCGGGGTTCGTCGGGGGGGTCTCCACGGCCGGCGGCATCGTCTACCCGGTCATCTACGGCGGCGTCCCGAACATCCACGCCGGCTACGCCGTCGTCGCGATCGGTTGCTTCGTTCCGATCATCGGCTTCTTCCTGTGGGTGATGGGGCGCGAGGACGGCGTCGCGGACCGCGGGGTCGGCAGCAGGGAACGCTGGCTCGGCGGAAACCGGACCGTCACGGGGGGTGACGACTGATGCCGGGGAGCGGGGCGACGCCGGACGTGGAGCGCGACGACGTCCCCGGACCCGGCGGCTGGTACCGCTGGGGACGGGCGGTCCTCTACGCCGAGATGGCGCTCGCGGTGCTCGTCACCGCGTTCTCGCTGTACATGGCGTTCACGGGCCGGGCGGGGTTCCTGACGTGACGCGCTCTCTGGTCGTCCTCGCCGGCGGTCGCTCGACGCGCTTCGGCGCGACCGACAAGGCGCTCGCGGACGTCGCCGGCCGCCCGATGCTCGCGTGGAGCCTCGATCGACTCGAACCCGTCGTCGACGACCTCGTGGTCAACTGTCGGGCGAACCAGCGGCGGTCGCTCGCGGCCGCGCTCGGCGATCGCCCCGTCCGGTTCGCCGTCGACCCGGTTCCGGACCGCGGACCCGTCGCCGGAACGTGTGCCGGCCTGGCCGTCGCGGACGACGGCCCGACCCTCGTCGTGGGCTGTGACATGCCGTTCTTCGACGCCGCCACCGCGGGACGGCTGTTTCGACGGGCGGCGGAGGAGGCGGACGCGGACGTGGCCCCCGACGCGGCGGTACCGGTCGCGGACGGGCGACGACAGCCGCTCGGCGCCGTGTACCGCGTCGAATCGGCGCGGGCGGCCTGCGAGCGGGTCGGGGCGAACGGGCGACTCGTCGACGTGCTCGACCGACTCGACGCACGCGAAGTCCGGGTTCCGGCGGCCGCGTGTCGGAGCCTCGACACCCCCGGGGCCGTGACGGGGGCCGAACCCGAACTCGCCGGGCGGGCGGCTACCCGCTAGGGGGCCGGATACCCGCTAGTCGGTCCCCCTCCACCGAGCACGTCGGCGTCGCGGCGCGTGGAGCGACCGCTGGACGGACTCAAAAGCCGATGTGCGAGGTCGAACTCGGCCCGCCGTCGCCCTCGTCGTCACCGTCGCCCGCGTCGAGACCGCCCTCCCGGCGGAAGGTGTACGAGCGGTCCGCGAGGTAGACGGTCCCGCCCTCGACGGCCACGTCCACCGGGACCAGCGTCGTGTCAGCTGCCTCGCCGTTGTCGCAGTAGCCCGAACAGGCGTCGAACATCGATCCGTGCTTCGGACAGATCACCTGCCCGTCGCGGATCGCGGCGCCGAACCCCCGGTCGAGCCGCTGTGCCTCGTGGGTGCAGCGGTTCACCCACGCCTCGACGCCGTCCGCACAGGGGACGAGGATTACCTCCTCGTCGTTCCCGTTCGCGTCCGTGGCGGTGAATAGCCACGACCCCTCGTCGTGGACCGTCCCGACCGTGGCGAGTTCCGTTCGGCCGGTCATACGCCGGGGTGGTCCGCCCCCACGTAATGGGTTTCGGTTCCGAACCTCGTCGAAACAGTTATGATGTAACGTTCGGTCGATGTTCCCATGGCGATACATCGGCGGGAACTGCTCGCGACGCTGGGCGCCGGGGCGGCGGCGGGCCTCGCCGGCTGTTCGGCCGCGGGTCAGTTCGGCGGCTCGGACGAGGCGCCGGGCGTCGTCGGCGAGACGCTCACGCTCACGACGACGACCAGCACGCACGACACCGGCCTGCTCGACGAACTGAACGCCCCCTTCGAGGACATGTACGGCGTCACCGTCGACGCGGTCGCGCAGGGGACCGGCCAGGCCCTGGAGACGGCGCGGAACGGCGACTCGGACGTCGTGATGGTCCACGCGCGCTCGCTCGAGGACGAGTTCATGACCGAGGGGTACGGCGTGAACCGGCGGGACCTCATGTTCAACGACTTCGTCGTCGTCGGCGCCGAGGACGACCCGGCCGGAATCGGCGGGTCGGGTTCGGCGACCGAGGCGTTCTCCGCCATCGCCGACCGGGGGGCGACGTTCGTCTCCCGGGGCGACAACTCCGGCACGCACACGAAGGAACTGGCCATCTGGGAGGAGGCGGGCGTCGAGCCGTCCGGCGACTGGTACATGGAGACCGGCCAGGGGATGGGCGAGGTGCTCAACGTCGCCAACGAGCAGGGCGGCTACACCCTCGCCGACCGGGGGACGTACCTCTCCCAGCGCTCCGTGGTCGACCTGGTCATCCACGTCCAGGGTCCCATCGAGGGCGGGCCGGAGCTGCTCGCGAACCCCTACGGCATCCTCGCGGTGAACCCCGCCGTCCACGGGGACGTCAACTACGACCTGGCGATGGCGTACATCGGCTACGTCACGAGCCCCGAGGGGCAGCGGCGCATCGAGGAGTACACGGCGAACGGGGAACAGCTGTTCTACCCGGAGGCGCTCTCGGAGGACCCCGACTTCCAGCAGTACGTACCGGAAGGCTGGAGTGGGAACTCCACGGAAGGCTGACCGTGACCCCCGTGGCACCCGACCCCGTCACGCCGTCCGCGGGCCCGTCGCTCGCCGGAGCCGTTCCGTCGCCCGCCGGAACCGTCTCGTCGCTGATCGAGGCCGTTCCGGCCCTCGCCGGGGCCGCCCCGCTGCTCGTCGAGTTCCCGTTCGAGCCGGTGTACGTGGAGAGCATCGTCGCCGTCTCGCTGTACGTGAGCGTGCTCGCCGTCCTCCTGAGCACGTTCGTCAGCGTGCCCGTCGCGCTCGCCGTCGGGTTCACCGACTTCCCCGGCAAGCGGCTCGTGACCTCGCTCATCAACACCGGGATGGGGTTCCCGAGCGTCGTCGTCGGGCTGGCGGTCCTCTTCCTCGTCTCGAACCAGGGTCCGCTGGGGAGCCTGAACCTCGTGTTCACCCGGGAGGCGATGATCGCGTCCCAGTTCGTGCTGGCGACCCCCGCCATCACGGGCATCAGCCTCGCGGCGGTGACGAGCGTCGACCGGAACGTCCGGGACGCCGCCTACTCGCTCGGGGGAACTCGCCTCGACGTGGCGCTCGTCACGGTGAAGGAGGCCCGCTACGGCATCGCGACGGCCGTGCTCGCGGGCTTCGGCCGGGCGATAAGCGAGGTCGGCTCGGTGCTCATCGTCGGCGGCAACATCGCCGGACCCGACGGGGTCTCGCGGACGAGGACGATGACGACGGCCATCCAGCTCGAGGCCCGGCAGGGCCGCTACGGGACCGCGATGGCGCTCGGGGCCGTCCTGCTCGCCATCGTGCTGCTCGTCAACGCGGTCGTCGTCCGCCTCGGCGACGGGGGGACCCTGCGGTGACGCTCCGGGCCGACGCCGTCGGGCACGCCTTCGACGGCGAGCCGGTGTTCTCGAACGTCTCGCTCGCGGTGGACCCCGGCGAGGTCGTCGCCGTCATCGGGCCGTCGGGCGCCGGCAAGACGACGCTGCTCCGCTTTCTCGCGCTGTTCGAGCGCCCGGACGAGGGGACGGTGTCGTTCGACGGGACGGACGTCTGGGACGCCCCCGAGTCCGACAGGCTGGGGCTCCGCCGGCGCGTCGGGATTGTGTTCCAGGAGGCGGGCCTGTTCGACGCGGACGTCGCCCGAAACGTCGAGTACGGCCTCCGCGTCCGCCGGCCCTGGAGCGAGCGACTCGGGGACGAACTCGCCGGCCTCCTGGGTCGGAACGGGACGAACGGGGCCGTGAGGGAGGCGCTCGACCTGGTCGGCCTCGCGGACGACGCGGACCGGTCCGCCGCCTCGCTGTCGGGCGGGGAGGCCCAGCGCGTCTCCTTCGCCCGCGCGGTCGCGTACGAGCCGGACGTGCTCCTGCTCGACGAACCCACCTCGGACCTCGACCCGCGCAACACCGCGGTCATCGAGGACGCGGTCGACCGGGCGTGCGACCGGGGCATCGGCGCCGTCCTCGCGACCCACGACATGAACCAGGCGCGCCGGGTCGCCGACCGCGTCGCCGTTCTGCTCGACGGCGGCGTCATCGAGGTCGGCCCCGCGGAGCGGGTGTTCGGCTCCCCGGACGACGAGCGCGCGCGGAAGTTCGTCGCCGGCGAACTGGTGTACTGATCCCCCGTCGGTCCCGCATCCGGGAGTACGGAGCCACACGGCACGTCATCTCGGACGAGTTATGCTTCCGTCGATTGGTAAGAACCTAGACCGTCGAATCGCGTGGGCCCGTTCCCGACCTGGCCGGGCGTCCGACGGGGTCACCCCCGCGGGACGACGCGGAGCACCTCGCCCGTCTCGCCCTTCGGCACGTGCGTCTCGCTGGTGCAGACGTATAGTTCGCCGTCCGGGGCGCGGCCGAACGAGAGGACGTTCCGGTTCGGGCGGCCGTTCCGCGTGTCCGAGACGACCAGTTCCTCGAGTTCCCACCCCTCGCCGGAGGGACGGGCCGCGAACAGCCGTCCGGAGGGCCGGTCCTGGGTCGTGGCCCAGTCGCCGAACACGTACGCGCCCTCGAGTTCCGGGAGCGCCGACCCCTCGTAGACGTGGCCGCCGACGACCGCGCTCCCGACGACGGCGTCGCCGCGGACGTGCGGGTACTCGACGATGGGGTCGAGCAGCGGTTCGCCGCGTGCGGACTCGTCGGGGCAGTCGTCCGGCGGGTCGGCGGGGCTGTCCGGGTCGAAGCAGTGGGACCCCTCCTTCAGGTTCCAGCCGTAGTTGCCGCCGTTCTCGACGACGTTCACCTCCTCGTACAGCGCCTGCCCGACGTCGGCGACGAACAGTCGGCCCTCCGAGTCGAACGACACCCGCCAGGGGTTGCGGAGCCCCCACGCGTAGTACTCGTCCAGCCCCTCCTCGCCGACGAGGGGGTTGTCGTCGGGGATCCCGTACCCCCGCTCGCCCTCGGAATCGACGTTGATCCGGAGGATCCCACCGAGCAGGTTCTCGGTCACGTCCTGCCCGTTCCCGCCCGCGACGTGCCCGGGGGCCCGGTCGCCCTCCCCGCCGCCGTCGCCCATCGCGACGTAGAGGTAGCCGTCCGGCCCGAACGCGAGGTCGCCCGCGTTGTGGTTGAACTGCGGGGAGGGGATCTCGAGCAGGGTCGACTCGGTCCCGGGGTCGACCGGCGAGCGGTCGCCGTCGACGGCGAACTCCGCGAGCACCTCGGTGTGGTCGTACGACTCGGGCGTCCCGTCGCGGCGGGTCGCGCTGTACCTGACGAACAGTCGCCCGTTGTCGGCGAACTCGGGGTGGAGCGCCAGTCCGAGCAGCCCGCGCTCGTCGTACTGCGTGCGCAGTTCGACCATGTGGTCGGTGACGTCGAGCAACGGCTCCTCGCGCAGGCCGCCGTCGTCGTGTACGTACACCTGGCCGCTCTGGTCGGCGACGAACCGCCGGGAGGGCTCCGCCGGGTCGTGACACACCGCCACGGGCGCCGACAGCCCCGTCGCCACGCGTTCGAGCCCGATCCGCGTCCCGGCGGGGACGTGCGCGTCGCCCACGTCGCGCTCGCTCGTGTACCGGCTGGCGCGCGTCCGTCGGCGTCCGCGCGCGGCCGTTCCGCCCCCGCCCGTCCCGGCCGCCGACCGCGACGGGTGGTACTCGCCGCGGACGAGGTCGGCGCCCGTCGGCGAGAGCTGTTCGGAGACCCATTCGAACGGCGGTTCCCCGGCCGGCGGCATGAAGAGCCCGCAGCCCGCCTCCTCGTGGATCGCCTTCCCGCCGAGGTAGTCGCCCTCGCGGCCGACGATCATGCACTCGCCGGGCTCGCCCGGGCCGTGGTCGACCCAGAAGCGGCAGTGTCCGCACTTGTGTCGCCAGTCCGCCGGGGGGAGCGGGACGAACGGGACGTACGCGGCCTGCCGCTTGCCGAACTTCCCGCCGGGCTGGGCGGCGGCTTTCACCCGGAGCGCCTCCTCGACGTCCGCGAGGCCGTCCTCGCCCCGGCGCGCGTAGGCGGCGAGCATCCGGGGGTAGTGGGTGAGCCACAGGCGGGGCGGGTCGGGGAGGTCGGCAGCCGAGACGCGCGACCCGTCGCCGGCCTCCGTCGGAACGCGCGGCGACGTCCTCCCCTCCGGGTCCGCCGCGTCGCCCGGGTCACCCGTCATCGTCGGGACCCGTGACGGGGATGGTGCGTTCGCGCCGGGGCGACGGCTCCCCGCCCGCCGACTCGTTCCGGACCGACGGGTGGTACTCGCCGCGGACGCTGGAGGCGCCGTCCGGGATGAGGCGCTCGCGGACCCAGGCGAACGCCGGTTCGTCGCTCGGCGGCGTGAACAGCGCGCACCATCCCCGGGGGTGGATGGCCTCGCCGCCGAACCCGTCGTCGGGTCGGCCGACGACGTGGCACCGTCCGGACTCCCCGGGCCCGCCCTCCTCCCAGAACTGACACCGTCCACACTGGGGGCGCCACAGCAGCGGCGGGAACGGCGACTGCGGCAGGTAGCGAGCGCTTCGCTTGTCGAACTTCCCGTTCGGCAGGTCGTGGGCCGCGTCGTGGACCCGCTCCGCGACGGCGTCCACGCCGCGGTCGCCGTAGCGGAGGTAGTTCCACAGGAGCGCCGACGCGTGCGAGAGGGTCGAAGGTTGCATCTCCGCTCCCCTGGACGGCGGCGCCGGCCAAGTACCTGCGGCCGTCCATTGCAGGGGGCCGTGGCCGTCCGTCGCGGGGTCGACGCCCCCGCCGTCGGGCCGGCCGGAGACGCGCGGCCGGACGCCTAAAACGACTCCTGGTCCGACTCCTGCCCCTCGCCGTCACCGCCGCGGTCGGAGTAGCCCTCGCGCCCGACCGCCTCCTCGCCGACCATGTTCAGCACCGCCTGCCTGACGGCGTCGGCCGACTCGTAGTCCCGCTCGCCGAGGTCGGAGAGCACCTCCCGCAGCGTCCTCGTGCCGCTCGAGATCTCCAGTTCCCGGTCGCCGTAGCGGTCGAGAAGCGTCCCGTGGGAGAGCGGGTACTCCTCGTCCTCCAGGTCCCCGCGCAGGTCGCCGAAGTCGACGCCCATCTCGCGCCCGTCCGTCGCTTCGGTGTCGGTGTCGTCGCTCATCGTGATCCGGTCCGACGTACGCCGCGGGCGCTGAAACCTTTTTGGGCACCCCGTGGCGGGTGCCGCGCGGGCGACGGCCACAACCGTTTCGGGGACGGAACCCGTCCGACGACGGGTATGAACGACGAGGGAGGCGGACGGGCGGTCGCGGGCCACCGCGTCGGCTGGTGGGCGTTCGTCCTCGCGCTCGGGGCCGTCGCGGCGTACATCGCCCACTCGCTGATCGGCCTGCTGGTGCTGGGCGTCTTCGGTTACTACGCCACCCGGCCGATCTGTCGACGCCTCGCAGGGGTCGTCGACTCGGACGCGCTCGCGGCCGGCGCGACCGTGCTGCTCGTCCTGGTTCCGATCCTGTTCGTCGGCTTCTACGCAGGGTTCCAGATCGTCCAGCAGGCCGGGCAGTTCCTCGGCGGAACCCCGGCCTCGCTCCCGCTCCCCGGGGGGATCGACCTCGACGCGATCCCCGCAGACAGCCGACGGGCCGCCGAGTCCGCGATCCGGAACCCCGGGCAGTTCCTCTCGAACCCGCGGGAGACGACGCGGTCGGTGGTCGAACTCGGCCTCGCCGCGCTCTCGGCGCTCGTCGGGGCACTCCTGCTCGCCTCGCTCGCGGTCACGCTCTCGTACTTCCTGCTGGCGAACGACGACGCGCTCGCGGAGGGGCTCCGCCGGCTGTTCGGCGGACGGGACACCGCGGCCTACGCCTACGCGACGGCGGTCGACGAGGACCTGGAGTCGGTCTTCTTCGGCAACCTCCTGTTCGTCCTCGCCATGACCCTCGTAGCGGCGGCGACCTACTGGGGGACGAACCTCGTCGCGCCGGAGGGGCTCCGGGTTCCGATGCCGTTCGTCCTGGCGTTCCTCACCGGCGTCGCCAGCCTCGTCCCCCTCGTCGTCGGCAAGGTCGTCTACGTCCCGGTCGTCGCCTACCTGGGGGTCCGGGCGTACCTGCTCGACGGGAGTCAGGCCGTCTTCGTCGGCGGCCTGCTCGTCGTCTACTTCCTCCTGCTGGACGTCCTCCCGCAGACGTTCCTGCAGCCGGTCATCACGGGTCGGACGATCGACAAGATGCTGCTGCTGTTCGCGTACCTGCTCGGGCCGGTGCTGTTCGGCTGGTACGGCTTCTTCCTCCTCCCGATCCTGTTCGTCCTGATGCTCGAGACGGTTCGCATCGTCCTGCCCGAACTCGTCCACGGCGAACCGCTCACGCCGACGGCGTCGATGGGCGAGTCCGCCGGGGCCGACCCCGAACCGCCGGAGCGGTCGGAGCCTCCGGACGGCGCCGACGGGGCGGCCGAGGACGGGGCCGAGCCCGATTCCGAGTAGCGGCGGGCCGGACGGGGAGCGTCCCGTCGGGTCGCGTAGGTTCCCCTGCCCCCCGTCTCACTCCTCGGGCGTCTCGGTTTCCGTCTCGGTCTCGGTTTCCGTCTCCGTCCCGTCCTCCTCGGGGGTCCCGGCCGGGGTCCCGTCGCCGCTCGGCGTCCCGCCCTCCCCGGGCGGGACGAGCCTGACGACGCGGCCGGTGTCGCCCTGCGGGACGCCCTCCTCGTTGACGAGGACGTACAGCTCCCCGTCGTTGTCGCGGCCGAACATGCGGACGAAGTACTCGAAGTCCTCCGGGAGCACGAGCTCCTCCATCTCCCACAGTCGCTCGCGCGGCACTTCGCCCTCGTCGGCGCTCCCGGGGGTTCTGGTCACGTCGCCGCCGGGGGTGGTCTTGCCCGGCGGCGTCTCCGTCCCGTCGCCGGGCGTGGCGCCCATGCCGTCCTCCGGGGTGCCGTCCATCCCGGCGCCGCCGGTCGGCGTGCCGGGCGTCGCGTCACCGCCCCCGGGCGTCGTCGCGGCGCCACCCTCGCCGAAGTCCTCGGGGGGCGTCGCGGCGAGGACGCGACCCTGGGGCTCGCTCCGCCGGGGGTCCCTCGTCCACTCGCCGAACACGTACTTCCCCTCGAGGTCCGGGATCGTGTCGTTCTCGTACCGGTGGCCGCCGACGATGACGATGCCCTCGAACTCGCCCTGGTAGACGTGCGGGTACTCGACGATCGGGTCCCGCAACGGGGCGCCGTCGTACGGCGGCTCGTCGGGCGCCGTGTCGGGGCACTGGGCGTTGGGGTCGACCTGGCTCGGGTTCTCCGTGCTGAAACAGTGGGTGCCCTCCTTCACGTTCCAGCCGTAGTTGCCGCCCGCCTCGACGACGTTCGCCTCCTCCCAGAGGTCCTGGCCGGCGTCGGCGACGAACAGGTTCCCCTCGCCGTCGAAGGAGATGCCGAAGGGGTTGCGGAACCCGTACGCGTAGATCTCGTCCAGCCCGGGGTTGTCCGCCCCGGCGAACGGGTTGTCCTCCGGGATGCCGTAGTTCGCCCCGCCGTCCCCGTCGCCGCCGTCGACGTCGATGCGGACGACGTCGCCGAGCAGGTTCGACTCGACGTCCTGGCCGTTGCCGCCCCCGTTGGCGTCGTACCAGTCGTCGACGTGGCCGAGCATGTCGTCGTTGGCGCCGCCGCCGTCGCCCATCGGGATGTAGAGGTAGCCGTCCGGCCCGAACGCGATCGGACCGGCGTCGTGGTTGTACTGCGGAGACGGGAAGGTGATGATCTGGGTCTCGCTCTCCGGGTCCCCGCTCCCGAGGTCGTCGTCCGCCTGGAACTCCGAGACGACCTCGATGTGGTCCCAGTTCATCTCCTGCAGTTCGTCGCTCGGCGGCGCGCTGTAGTGGAGGTAGAAGCGGCCGTTCTCCTGGAAGTCTGGGTGGAACTCAACGCCGAGCAGGCCACGCTCGTCGTAGTCGCCGCTCCGGTCGGCGTACTGCCCGAAGAACTCCCCCAGGGTGATCATCCGGTCGCTCACGTCGATGAACGGCTCCTCCTGGCGTCCCTCGTCGGGGGTGACGACCCACAGTTCCCCCGTCTGGTCCGCCACGAAGTACCGCTCCTCGTCCTCGTCGGCCACCGCGAAGTCGGTCGGCGCCGTCATCCCCTCGGCGACGACCTCGTAGCCGACTTCGGCGCCCGGTTCGAAGAAGCCCGTCCCCTGCTGTGCCGACGCGCTCGCCCCCCCGAACGGCGCCAGGTCGCCCGACGACGCGATGCCGGCGCCGACCCCGGTCGCCGCCGCCGCGCCGAGCACGCGTCGCCGCGACGTCGTCCACCTCCCGCCGTCGTCCTCGTCCGTGTACTCGTCCGCCCGTTCCTCGGACCGGTCGCTGGGTTGGCTGTCACTTGGCATGACGGCATCGTGGGTCGTCCACGCCTGGTTTAAAAAATACACACGTTCGTTCAGTTTTCATCGGTATGGCGTAACGAAGCGTTTCAAATCGCGCTAGTAACGAAACGACCCCTTACGCACCGCCCGGTCGGCCTCGCCGCCCTGTCAGCCGGGGTTCGCTTACTCGCTCGAGTGGCCGGACCTACTCCCGCTAGCGCTGGAGTACGTCCACGAACGTCGCCCGTCACGGCGGCGAACCGCCGAAACGGGCCCGTCCGGAGCGCGCCACGCGACTACACGACGACGGGGCCAGCCGCGCCCGCCGGCCGTCTCGGCTCGAACGCGCCGGCCCCTCGTCGCTCCCCGCGTCGGTCGCTACGGCGGAAGCCGAATCGTGCGGCCGGGGGTCGTCCCCCGATTCCGGTGGAAACCGACATACGACGCGCCTAGTCCGGCATATTCAACCCGAGTTATCTTCCCCCCACTCGTCGAATCCTGTCGCGTATGAACCGACGAACCCTGTTACGACGGACCAGCGTGGCCGGAATCGGCATCGCGGCGCTCGCCGGCTGCTCCTCACCGGACGGCGGCGACGGGACGGAGCCCGCAGTGGATACTGAGACGGAAGAGGAGGAGGACGGCGAGGAGACGGAGACGGAGATGGGCGAGGAGACGGAAGCCGGAGCGGGTGAGGGGACCGAGACGGAGATGGGCGAGGAGACGGAAGCCGGAGCGGGTGAGGGGACCGAGACGGAGATGGGCGAGGAGACCGGAACGGCGGAAGGAACGGACGCGGCAGGCGGCGCCGGCGGGGGCGGCAACGCGTACGAGTTCAACGGCGTGACCGAGGCGTGGATGGGCGTCTCCCCGTCCGAGATCGAGGGCGAGGAGAACCCGACGCTCCAGCTCACGGCGGGCGAGGAGTACGAGGTGACCTGGACGAACGGGGACGGGGTGGCCCACGACTTCACCATCCAGGACTCGGACGGGAACAACCTGGAACAGACCGACCTGATCTCCGAGGAGGGCCAGTCGGCGACGCTCACGTTCACCGCCTCCGAGGAGATGACCACGTACATCTGTACGGTCCACCCGAACACGATGGTCGGCGACCTCGAAGTGAGTGCGTAGGCACCCGAACTCGGTTTTCCACGGTCGCACCTCGCCGTCCCGTGCGTTACGGCCGGAGTCGGCGACCGTCACGCCCCGGCGTGTGCCCGCGAGGAACGCTAAGTCCACGGCGGCCGAACCGACGGCCGTGATGGTAACCGAACGACCCCGACGGAGGACGCCCCGATGACCGCGCTCGGCTACTCGCTGATCGGCGAGGAGCACGGCCCCGACGAACTCGTCGAGACGGCCGCGCGCGCCGAGGACGTCGGCTTCGAGTTCGCGCTCGTCTCGGACCACTTCCACCCGTGGCTCGAGAGCCAGGGGCACAGCCCGTTCGTCTGGAGCACGATCGGCGGCATCGCGCGCGAGACGACGGACCTGGAGGTCGGCACGGGGGTGACGTGCCCCCTGTTCCGGATCCACCCGGCCATCGTCGCGCAGGCGGCGGCGACGGTCGCGACGATGCTCCCGGACCGCTTCTTCCTCGGCGTCGGGACGGGCGAGAACCTGAACGAGCACGTGCTCGGCGACCGGTTCCCGCCGCACGACGTTCGGCTCGAGCGGCTGGCGGAGGCCGTCGAGGTCATCCGCGGGCTCTGGACGGGCGAGGAGTACTCCCACCGCGGCGACGGCTACACCGTCGAGAACGCGAAGCTGTACACGGTCCCCGACGACCCGCCGCCGATACACGTGGCCGCCTCCGGTCCGGGGACGGCGAGCGCCGCGGGCGAGTTCGGCGACGGCTTCATCGGCACGTCCCCGGACCCGGACCTGCTCGCGGAGTTCCGCGAGGCGGGATCGGGCGACCGCCCGGCGTACGGGCAGGTCACGGTCTGCTGGGACGAGTCGACGGACGAGGCGCGGCGGGTCGCACACGAGCGGTGGCGAAACGCCGCGCTCCCCGGCGAACTCGGGCAGGTACTCCCGACGCCCGCCCACTTCGAGCAGGCGACTGAACTGGTCGAACCGGACGACGTCGCCGAGTCGGTCGTCTGCGGCCCCGACGCGGACGACCACGTCGAACGGATCGGGGCGTTCGTCGACGCGGGGTACGATCACGTCTCGGTCCATCAGGTCGGACCTCGCCAGGAGGAGTGCCTGGAGTTCTACGAGTCGGAGGTGCTCCCCTCGTTCGGGTGAGACGGGCGGCCGGCAGGACGGCCGGCCGACCGGGGACGCGGCTCAGTCGTCGGCAGGCGTCTCGGGGTCCGCCGGCTCGACGCCGACCTCTATCTCCGCGGCGGCGGCCTTGTACTCGGGGATCTTCGCCCGCTCGTCGAGCACGTCGTTCGTCAGGCGGTTGGCCGAGGCGGCGGCGAAGTGGGGCGTCGTCCAGATCGACCCCTCCTTGATTGCCTCGGTGACGTTCGCGCGCACCGTGATCTCGCCGCGCCGCGACCGGATCGTGACGTCCTCGCCGTCCGAGACGCCGTAGCGTTCGGCGTCGTTGGGGTGGATGTCGACGAAGTTCTCCGGGTGCTGCCGGTTCAGCGTCGGCGAGCGCCGGCTCATCGTCCCGGTGTTGTAGTGCTCCTCCAGGCGCGCGGTCGTGAGGATCATCGGGTACTCCTCGTCGGGCGTCTCCCTGGGCGGCTGGTGGCGCACGCCCTCGATGTGCCCGAGCCCGCTCTCGGTGTCGAACGACTCCTCGTAGAGGTACGGGTCGCCCTCGTCCCCCGGCTCGTAACACGGCCAGTGGATCCCCTCCTCGCCCAGCAGGTCGTAGGTCATCCCGTGGTAGCTCGGACAGACCTGCCGTAGCTCCTCGAAGACGTCCTCGGGGTCCTCGAAGTCGAACCCCTCGCCGAACAGTCGGGTCCCGACCTCCGAGACGATCTCGAGGTCGTGTTTCGTGTTCCCGTGGACCTTCCGGACGGGCCGCATCCGCTGGACCCGCCGGTCGGTGTTCGTGACGGTGCCGCCGCGCTCGGCCCAGGTCGTCGCCGGGAGGATGACGTCGGCGTACTTGGCCGTCTCGGTCATGAAGATGTCCTGGGCGACGATGAACTCCAGTTCCCGAAGGCGCTCCTCGACCCGGTTACCGTCGGGTTCGGACATCACGGGGTTCTCGCCCATGATGTACAGTCCGGCGACGGTGTCGCCTGCCGCGCGGGTGATCTCGACGTTCGTCAGGCCGGGTTCGGGCGGCACCTCGAACCCCCAGACGGCCTCGACCGACTTTCGGGCCTCGTCGTCGTCGACGGGCTGGTAGCCGGGGAGAACGTTCGGCATTGCGCCGACGTCGCAGGTTCCCTGGACGTTGTTCTGGCCGCGCAGCGGGTTCACGCCGGTGCCGGGCCGCCCGACGTTGCCGGTGACGAGCGCGAGGTTGATCTCGTTCTGGACGTTGTCGACTCCGCAGGTGTGCTGGCTCATCCCCATCCCCGTGAAGATGGCCGCGTTGTTGGCCATGGCGTACTTCTCGGCCGCGAGCTCGATGTCCTCTAGCGGAACGCCGCACTGCTCTGCGGCCTCCTCCCTGTCGAAGTCCGCGAGCGTCTCCTCCAGGTGCTCGAACCCCTCGGTGCGCTCGGCGACGAACTCCTCGTCGATCCAGCCGTTCTCCAGCACCGTCTTGATCACGACGTTCAACAGCGGGATGTCGGTCCCGGGGTTCAACTGGAGGTGCATGTGGCGGTCGGTCTCCTCGATCTGGAACGACCGCGTGGTCTTGTTCGCGTGCGGATCGACCTGGATGACGGTCGCCCCCTCCAGGACGGCCTGCCGGAAGTACTGGCTGTTGGCGATGGGGTGCTGCTCGCCGGGGTTGGCACCCTGGATCCAGAAGACGTCCGCGGCCTCCTCCAGATCCGCCATGCTGTTGGTCATCGCGCCCGCGCCGAGGCTGGTCCGGAGGGCCCAGACCGTCGAGGCGTGACACATCCTGGTACAGTTGTCGACGTTGTTGGTGCCGTACCGGCGGGCGAGCTTCTGGAGGAGGTAGTTCTCCTCGTTCATCGTCTTCGAGGACCCGAAAAAGCCCATCGCGTCCGGCCCGTGTTCCTCGCGGATGCGCTCTAGCTCCCCCACGACGCGATCGAAGGCCTCCCCCCAGGACGCCTCGCGGAACTCGCCGTCCTCCTTGACGAGCGGGTCCGTCAGCCGGTCCTCGTGGTCGACGACCTCGGTCGCCGCGCCGCCCTTGATGCAGATGCGGCCCTCGTTGACCGGGGCGTCACCCCACGGCACGAAGCGCATGTCGCCGGGCTTCGCTCCGGGCTGTACCTTGATTCCACAGCCCACGCCACAGTACGGGCAGATGGTCTTGACGGCCTCCTGTTCTTCCGTCATTTTAAATACACCCTGACTACGTGTGTGTCGTCAGCGAACTACAAAAAACCTCCCGCCGAGAACGCGGTACGAGCGTTCGATGCCGACCCGCCTTCCGGTCGTGGGGGGGAAGGGCCGTCGTCGTTCGGCGAGGGAACGTTGACCATCGTGTGTCGCCATGGTACGGACGATGGAGCTCACCCGTCCGGTCGTGACGAGGAAAGCCGAGGAGTACCGTCAGGAGGAACCCCTCTACGCCGTCGAGCAGGAGCAGGTCGAAACGCTCCCGGGGGCGTTCGCGGCGGGCGAGTTCGGCTGGCGGGACGCCGAGTGGGTCGTCAGGTGGTACTACCGCCGGTTCCTCGGCGAGTTCCCCGATTCGGAACGCCGGGAGGTCGAAGACGGGTTCCGCGGAAACGACGACGAATCCGTTCGGGGGGCCATCGGGGACGCCGTCGCGGCGGACGGCGTCGCCGCGATGCTCGAACCGCTGACGGGATTGGAGAGCGTCGACGTGCCGGTCGGGTCGGCGTTCCTGTTGTTCGTCGACCCCGAGTCGTACATCGTCGTCGGGGAGCGCGAGTGGAGCGTCCTCCGCGACGCCGGCGCGCTGGAGGACCCCTACCCCGGATCGCCGTCGGTCGGCGACTACGAGACGTACCTCGGGGCCTGCCAGGCGCTTTGTGACGACCTCGGCTGTGACATGTGGACGCTTTACCGGGCGCTCTGGCGGCTCTGGAAGGGGGAGTAGGATCCGTCGTCCGTCTCGCGGCCGGCCGACGGGAACCCTCTGCCTCGTTCCCATAGTCGCGAATCGTTCGCTCGGTACGGCTTCCGTTCCCGATCGAGGACGTGGCTGGGATCCCCCTGAAGAACCGACGTTCGTGACACTCAGGGATCAATACGCCATCCGACCCGCATACGTATCCGTATGTCGTCATATGGGTCCCGGGTGGGGACACGAGTCGACCCGACGACGGGGCTTCCCGGCGGTTCGACTGGAGTCGGCGAGCGAGCGACCGGCGGTCCGTGTGGCCGAAAGGCGGCGTCGGCTACGCTTCGAGACCGCGTGGTCCCCACGGACTCCCGTCCCCGTCCGGTCCACGGACTCGGGGAGAGTCGGGACGGTCGATCGTGGGGGCTGATCGACGGAGGCGACCGAGATATAATGTTACATACATAATGCTTAAACGTTATTAACCTGAATCATTTCCTTGGGCGATCGTCCCGGAAGTACCCATGCCAGAAGTGCAATTCGAGGTCGACACGACGAAAGCACCCGACGAACAGCCGGGGGCGAACCCGTTCAATCGATGGCACCCCGAGATCGAGTCCGTCGTTCGCGCCGAACCCGGCGACACGGTCCGTCTCGAATGTCTCGACTGGACCGGGGGACAGATCACCGACGACGACGATCCGAACGAGGTCCGCGACGTGGACCTCAATCAGGTCCACTATCTCAGCGGACCCGTCGAAGTCGCGGGCGCCGAACCCGGCGACCTGCTCAAGGTAACGCTGCTCGATATCGGACCGCTGAACGACCGTTCCGAGTTCGGGTTCACCGGTATCTTCTCCCAGCAGAACGGCGGCGGATTCCTGACCGACCACTTCCCGGACGCCGCCAAGGCGATCTGGGACCTCGACGGGACGTACGTCTCCTCCCGACACGTTCCGGACGTGTACTACGAGGGGAAGATACATCCCGGTCTGATCGGAACCGCGCCCTCCCGGGAACTGCTCGAGGAGTGGGTCGACCGGGAAGCGAAACTGATCGAGCAGCACGACGAGGACCCGTCGTCGATCCCGAACCACCCGACCGGCGAGTCCCAACCGCCGGTCGCGAATCCGCCCACGCCGGACGGGGCCCTGCCCGGGGAGGCGGAGGGGGACGTCGCCGACCGCATCGCGGAGGAGGGCGCCCGGACCGTCCCGCCGCGGGAACACGGCGGCAACTGCGACATCAAGGACCTCTCCCTCGGATCGACGATCTACTTCCCGGTGTTCGTCGAGGGCGGGAAGTTCGGCATCGGCGACATACACGCCTCGCAAGGCGACGGCGAGATCACCTTCTGTGGCGCCATCGAGATGGCCGGCTACGTCGACGTCAAGTTCGAACTCGTCGAGGACGGGATGGAGAAACACGGCATCAGCCACCCGATATTCGAACCGGGGCACCGCGGCCCGGACTTCTCGGAGTACGTCGTGTTCGAGGGCTACTCCGTCGACGAGGACGGGGAGCAGCACTACATGGATCCGCACGTCGCCTACCGCCAAGCCTGTCTCGAGGCCATCGAGTACCTGAAGAAGTTCGGCTACACGGGCGAACAGGCGCTGATGATCCTGGGAACGGTGCCGGTCGAGGGCAGACACAGCGGCGTCGTCGACATCCCCAACGCGTGCTCCACGCTCGCGCTCCCGAAGGACGTCTTCGAGTTCGACGTCAGTCCGGACGAACTCGGGGGGGCCGAGGATCGCGGGCAGGTCCCCATCACGGACGACCCGCTCGGGTGACCCCCCGGGACCGATCCCCTACCGGGGGTTCCGGTGACCGGCAGTCCGACCCCGGACCGGATGCTCCCGCCGTCGAACCCGGAGCCGTTCGACTCCTACTCGGACGCCCCGTCCGGGAGGTCGGGCGCGTGTTCGTCGTCGACGACGCTGCTGAGCACGCCCGTCAGCGGAACGAGTTGGTCCCGGTCGATCGCTTCGAGGTCTCCGCTCCCCTTCGTGGCCAACGAGTGGTACCGGCCGGCAGCGAGTAGCGCGAGTCGCATGACGTCGTCCGTGGTGACCACCCGGCTTCCGGCGACGTCGTTCAACTCGTCCCGGACGGCACTCACGTCGTCGCGGGTGTCGATGGACATCGTCAACGACACCTGGAACCGGTGCGGGACGTCCTCGTGGAACCGTGCCATCGCGTCCACGACGTCAGATCGCGTTTCTGTCATCGGTCAAATGTAGGTGGGATCGGCAGGTAAGATTTTGGACGTCGTGCCGTCGGTCAGAGCCCTCCCCTTGATTACCGGCACGGAACGCCGAGTGGCGTCGCGAGGGAACCGCGTCCGCACCCGTGTGAGGAACCGGACATCGTCCTGCGCGCTGCCGTCCGAGGGACGGCCGTGTCCGCTCGACCGCGAAGAAAACCCGCACGGTTCCGGCCGCTTCGATCCGACCGTCGATCCCGGCTACAGGTTGGTCCGTAGCCGGATCGAGTCGTCGGTGACCCGATCTATCGCCTCCTCCTGAAGCGGGTACGCCCCCTCCTCCCCGTCCGCGTCCGCCCAGCCGAGCTTCGCCGATATCGTCTCGACGATTCCCGGATCGGGATCGACGTACGCCGTTCCGTGGCGGATGTCCACGACACGGCCGACCGTGTCGTCCCCGTACTCCACCGGCTTTCCGACGTCGTCCTCGGTGATGCGCTGGTCGGTCGAATCGGTTGGGTCGGTTGCCATCGCGAGAGTCGATTGGCCGGGTCCACGGATAACTCGGCTGCCCGTATTTGCAAGCCGGGGCGGGGACGGGCCCTGCTCCGCGACCTCGCCCGTCCGTCACCCCATCCCGACCCGTCCGGTCGACTCACCCGGCCAGGGACGACTCCTCGACCGCCGTCTGCAGTCGCCCGAGCAGCTCCCACTTCGGGTGGTCGACGGCCCGGACCGTCCCGTCGCCGTAGTCACACCGGACGACGTCCGCGTCCTCCAGCTTCGGCAGGTGGTTGTGGAACAGCACGAGCCGGATCTGCTCGTGCCGGCCGTCCGCGAGGGGGAGCCCCCGTTCGACCCGCTCCCGCTCGGCGACCGCGTCCACCAGTTCGTCGAACCCGAGCTCGTCCTCCGTGGACAGCGCGGCGAGCAGGTAGCGTCGCCGTGCGTTCCGGAGGAGGTCGAACACCTCGTCGACCTCCCTCGGTCCCGGTTCCCCTCTCCGCCCGGACGAACTCGGCCGTGACGTTCTGGTGTACGTCATGCCCGGTACGTACGTCCCACCACACATAGCCGTATAGCCTCAACACTTAGGGAACTGCGACGGCGGTCGGACGGAACCGCGGGACGTGGCGCCCTCACGGCGGCGTCAACCGGAGAGGGGAGCGTCACGAAGGAGGTGTTCGAGGAGCGCCCGTTCGGCCTTGCGCACGTGCTGGTGGAAGGTGGGCGCGGAGACCTCGAGCGACTCCGCGACCTCCTCGCCGGTGGCCTCCCGCGGCCACTCGAAGAAGCCCGCGTAGTAGGCCGCCTCGATGGCGGTGCGCTGGCGTTGCGTCAGCCCCTCGAAGGCGGATCGCTCGGCCGACCGGGTGGACGGCGGCGATTCGCCGACCTGCCGCTGTGAGACGAACTCGATCCCGGGGTACCGCTCCCGGACGGCCTCGACGATCGGCCTGACCGCGACGCCCTGGGGGATCCGGGCGCTCAGGTAGAACTCGCCGCCCTCGAGCACGAAGTCGGTCAGCCACGCACCCCAACCGGCGACGATCGAACTCAGCGGTCGGGTCGAACGGTGCGCCTCGAACGCGAGGCCGTCCCCCTCCCCGTCCCTGACGCGCATCCGGTCCCACCGGGGAAGCCGGTTCGGGACCGCCTCCAGCGTGGCGCGCATGTCCGGGGTCGCGCTCCCGTACTCGATGTACGTCCCGCCCCCGGCCGGGATCGAACGCTCGAAGCGGACGGTGCCGTCGCCCGGCGGCAGGTCGTAGGCGTCGAACACGTTCCGGCAGCGGAACTCCACCTCGACGACCTCGTTCGTGAGGAGCGCGCGCTTCCACCCGACCGCGGCGATGGCGTAGCCGAGCAGTTCCGCGAGCGAGGTCACGGAGTCGCGTACGCGCCCCGTGAACCCGCGTTCGCGGGTGAAGTGGACGTTCAGGACGCCGAACAGCGTCCCCTCGTGTTCGACGGGGACGGCCGCCGAGGACCGGAAGCCGTACTCGGCGGCCCGCTCGCGCCACGGCCCGTACTCCCGGTCGGAGCGGACGTCGTCGACGACCTGTATCCGGCCGGTGCTCACGGCCCGGCCGGTCGGCCCGCCCCCCAGTTCCCCGCCGAGATCGACCTCGATGTCGTCGAGGTACGCCTCGACGCCCGCCTCGGCCCGCAGGCGCACCCGATCGTCGGGGACGTCGACGGCGCCGATCCACGCGAACTCGACGCCCTCAAGGTCGGCCAGGTGCTCGCAGACGATCCGCTCGATCCCCTCGCGCGTCGACTGGTCCGCGAGCGCCGTCACGATTCCGCGCAGGGCCGCCTCGAGTTCGGGTTCGTCGCTCCTGAGGTCGCCACCGCCGGTGTCGGGTTCCGACGGTCCGTGACGGTCGGACATTCGATTCGGCAGAGCCGACCGCCCGCAATAAAACGAGTGGTACCATCTAGGTTTGCGCCTCGCTGACGTGGTTTTACGACGGTTTCGACCGGATGGGGACGGTACGGTTACCGTTCGTTCGGGTAGCCGGGCCCTACCCCGACGCGGCGCCTTCGTCACCGCCGACCGGAACGCCGGCGAGCCAGCGGAGGAGCCGTACGACCGCTTCGGGATCGTGGACGCGAACCGAGGCGGCCGTGTCGGCCCGGTCGCCGACGAGGACCGCGACCCCCGTCGGCCGGAGTTCGTCGAAGGCGTCCTCGTCGGTGACGTCGTCGCCGACGAACAGCGTGCGGTACGCCGGGTGTCGGTCCCGGAGCAGACGCACCGCCCTGTCCTTCCCGCCCTCGACGTCGGGCCGGAGCTCGAACACGCGCTTGCCCCGGGTGAGTCGGAGCCCGTCGGCCGCCGCGACGGCGGCCGTCACCGCCTCCTCGACCGTCCCGACGTGCTCCTCGGGCGTTCGCCGGTAGTGGACCGACGCGGTGAGCCCCTTGTCCTCCACGAGGCTGCCCGGGACGTCGGCCAGCTCCGAGCGGAGCTCCGTGACCGCCGCCGCGACCGCCGGACGGATCCCCTCCACCTCCGGGTCGACCGCCCCCGTTCGATCGGCCGCGCCGGCCTCCTCCCCTCCGGCCTCGCACTCCTCCCCGCCCACGACGTCGAGTTCGAGCCCGTGGTTCCCGGCGAGGTGGACGCCGGGGACGTCGACGCGCTCGCGGAGGTCGGCGAGCGACCGCCCGCTCACGACCGCGACCTCGACCGAGGGACGGTCGACGAGCCGCACGAGCGCGTCGCGAGCCCCGGAGGACAGCTCCGCGGCCGCCGGGTCCTCCACGATGGGCGCGAGCGTCCCGTCGAAGTCGAGACAGACGAGCAGGCCCGGCGCGCCGGCTACCCGGTCGCGGAGCGCCGGGAACGGCTCCTCGAGCAGCGGCGGGGGGTCGCGGTCCGACTCCCCCGACATCTCAGGGGGCCTCGCGGCGCGTCTCGCGGACGGTTCCGGCCGTCTCCAACACGTCGTCGAGCCAGTGGGCCAGGTCCCCGTCGTGGACCCGGTGGCGGAGCGCCCGCATCCGGGAGCGGCGCTCCCACTCGTCCATCGCGAGCGCCCGCTCGATGGCCTCGGCCCCGGCGACGGGGTCGTACGGGTCGAGTTCGACCGCGCCCTCGCCCAGCTCCTCGTAGGCGCCTGCCAGGCGGCTGAGCAGGAGCACGCCGTCGTCCTCGACCTGGGCGGCGACGTACTCCTTGGCGACGAGGTTCATCCCGTCGCGCAGGGGGCTGACGAGCCCCAGGTCGCTGTGCCGGTAGAGCGAGCAGAGGTCCGGGTAGTCGAACATCTCGGTCGTGTACACGACCGGCTGCCAGTCGTCGGTCCCGTACCGCTCGTTGAGGCGGTCGACGGCGTCCTCGACCTCCGCCCGGAGCTCCTGGTAGGCGGGGATCCGCTCGCGCGTCTCGCTGGCCTTCTGGACGTAGGTGAACTCCCCCCGGAGGTCGGGGCGGCGCTCGAAGAGGTGTTCGAGCATCTCCAGCCGCGGGGGAATCCCCTTCGTGTAGTCGAGCCGGTCGACGCCGAGCGCGACCGTGACGTCCTCGTCGATGCCGTGAGCGTGGCGGAAGCGGGTCCAGAACACCCCGTCGTCCTCGGCGTGCTGCCGGATCTCGTCGGCGTCGACGCCGAGCGGGAACGCGCGGACCGTCGTGACCCCGCCGTCGTAGTGGACCTCGCCGCCCGTCCAGTCGACGGTCGCGCCGTCGAGGTGTTCGTCCACGCACTCCATGAACCGGGCGCCGTACCGCGGGAGGTGGAACCCCAACAGGTCGTTGCCGAGCAGCCCCTCGAGGAGCGCCGACCGCTGCGGGCAGATGGCGAACACGTCCGGGGCGGGCCAGGGGATGTGGTAGAACTGCATCAGGAACGCGTCGGGTTCGCGGGCCCGCACCAGTCGCGGGGCGAGCGCGAAGTGGTAGTCCTGAAACCAGACGGTCCCCCCCGACTCGGCGTGGTCGACGACGGCGTCGGCGAACCGCTCGTTCACCTCGCGGTAGCGCTCCCAGTGCTCCGCCTCGAACCGCACCCGGCAGGTGTCCGTGTGACAGAGCGGCCACAGCGCCTGGTTCGCGTAGCCGTCGTAGTAGCCCCGGACCTGCGACTCCGAGAGCGACACGCGCTGGAGGGTGTACTCGGGGTCCTCGGGCGGGACCGTGACGCGGTCGTCCTCGTCCGCGACCGCGAAGTCGGCGTCCCCGTCCCCCCACGCGACCCACGTCCCGTCGAGCCGCTGCATCACCGGGTCCAGCCCCGCGGTGAGCCCCCCCGTCGGACAGTCGACGGCGATCTCCTCCCGGTCCCCCCCGTCGTCGCGCTCGTACCGGTGCCGGTAGGGCTGCCGGTTCGAGACGAGGACGAGGTCCTCGCCCACCCCGTACTCCGCCGGTCGCTGTTCGTCGGACGACCCCGATTCCGAGTTCGCTGTCATTGACGCGTTCTCACGTTTCCCGCCAGCGGCCCTATCGACACGGCCGGCATATTCACCCCCTAGACACCCCGTCCCGTCAGCCACATTCGGAGACAGCTCCCGCCGCCGAGCGAACGGCGGGAACGACCGCCTCAGACGTACTCGGAGAGCGCCTCGTGGGCCTCCCGGGCCGCCCGGTCCGGCTCGTCGGGATACGTGTACAGCTCCAGGGTGGCGAACCCGTCGTAGCCGACGTCGTCCAGCGCGTCGAAGACGGCCGCGAAGTCGAGGTCGCCCTCCCCGGGGATTCGGTGGTAGTGTTTCCCCCGGCGGCCGCCGACGATGTCCTCCAGGTGGACGCCCGTGACGTGCCCGCCACAGCGCCGGATCGCCTCGGCGGGATCCTCGCCGTACACCGCCGCGTGCCCGACGTCGAGGTTGACGCCCAGCGAGTCGCGGCCCACGTCGTCGATCAGCGCCAGCACCTCGTCGGTGCACTCGACCAGCAGTTCGGGTTCGTACTCGATGCCGACGTCCACGCCGGCGTCCTCGGCGTAGTCGAGGATCTCGCCGAGCGACTCCCGGAGGTACTCGCGTGCCCGCTCGGGCGGGTTCCCGGGGAGCGGGCGTCCCGTCGCGAGACAGACCGCCGGCGCGTCGGTCGCGGCCGCGAGGTCGACGGCGCGCTTCGTGTACTCGACGCGCCACGCCCGGTCGTCCGCGTCGGCGGTGATCACGCTCGGGTCGAAGAACGACGACGGCGGCGCGTCGTCGTAGTAGCCCGTCGCCGTGTTCGCGTTGACGTTCGAGACGGAGAGGCCCGTCTCGCGGAGCGCCTCCAGCGCGTCGTTCCGGTCGCTCTCGTCGAACCACGGGAAGAAGGCGTGGGGCACGTCCCCGAGCAGTTCGACGCCGGCGTAGCCGTGGCGCGCGACGCGGCGGATCGCCTCGGGGAGCGGGAACTCGGTGTACGCGTTGGTGGAGAACGCCAGTTTCGTCATGTCACCACCTTCGGGGGCCGTCGCCAAGAAACCCGGACCGGACGGCGGCGGAGGGTCCGGCCCGCCGGCGCGAACTGTGGTTCCGGCGTCACGTCACGTCGAACACCCGCGAGAGGCCCACCGCCGGGACCAGGAAGCCGAGCGTCACGAGCGCCCAGCCGACCCCCGCGGTCGCCGCGAAGGCGGCGTCGAGGACGACCAGCCCCAGGACGCAACTCCCGACCGCGGGGCCGACGGTCCCCGGAACCGGGTCGGCGTACGCCCGGCGCAGCGGCCGCCCGACGGCCACGAGGAAGGCGGCGGCGAGCAGCGCCGCGAGGCCGGTTCGAGCGGCCGGGGCTCCGGCGGCGACGGCGACGAGGAGCGCGGCCGTCGCCGCCAGCGCCGCACCCGTCGCGGCGACCGCCACGAGTCGGCGATCCCCCCCGACCGTCTCCGTCTCGGCCATCGCGGTCACGCCGGCGATGTACAGCGCGACGGCGACGGGAGCGGCGACGAGCGGCGCCGGGAGGCCGGCGACCGCTGGGGTCGCGCCGGCCGCGCCGAACTCCGAGGCGGCTCCGGGGACCCCGACCGCCGCCGCGCCCAGCGCGACGTTGAGCCCCCGCGCCGCGCCCATGGTCGGCGGGCCGGCCGACCCGTCCTTCAGCGCGCCGTCGTACGACAGGACGACCGCGACGAGCAGGCCCGCGACGACCGCCGCGGCGACGCCCGCGAGCAGGGCGACGAGCACCCCGGCCGCTAGCGAGGCCATGCCGAGCCCGAACGCCGTGGAGCGCTCGACCCGACCGGACGGGATGGGGCGCTCGGGGCGCTCGACGGCGTCCCGCGGCGCGTCGAAGTAGTCGTTGAGCGCCGTCCCCGCGGCGTAGACGAACGTCGAGGCGACGGCCGCCGCGGCGACGTCCGCGAGCGTCCCCGACGCGGGTCCCCCGGTCGCCCCCGCCGCGACGGCCAGCGCCGCGCCGGCCAGCACGTCCGGCGGGGCGGTGAAGACGTTCGGCACCCGGACCAGCGCCGCGTAGTCCGCGGGCGAACCGGTCAGCCGGGCCGTCGCCACGCTCAGGCCCACCCGCGTTCGCGCAGGTACGCCATCGCCTCCCGGGCCGTCTCGGGGGCCGTGTCGCCGTACGGGTACAGTTCGACGGTGACGAACCCGTCGTAGCCGCTGTCCTCGACGGCCGTCAGGAACCCCTCGATGTCCATCCCGCCCTCCCCGAGCTGGGTGTGCTCGTGGGTCCGGTCGGCCGGGATGTCCTCCAGGTGGTAGTGGCGGGTGTGGGGTTCGAGCGTCTCGACCAGCTCCGCGGGGTCCTCGCCCACGCAGAAGAAGTGGCCGGCGTCGAAGTTGCAGCCGACCCGCGGGGAGTCGACGCGCTCCATCAGGTCGAGGAACTCGGCGGAGCTCTCGACCAGCAGGTCGGGCTCCGGTTCGACGAGCACGTCGACGCCGACGGCCTCGGCCCGCTCGGCGACCGTCCTGAGCCCCTCGACGAACTGGTCGGTCGCCTCCTCGTCGGACGTGCCGACGGGAACGGGCCCCCCCGGAGGCACCGAGACGTGCGGCGCGCCGAGCGCCGCCGCCGTCTCCAGGGCGGCCTCGGTGTGCTCAACCCGCGTCCGGCGGTCGGCCGCGTCGGGTTCGACGAACGAGGGGTGGTGGAACGCCTCCGTCTCGCGGCCGTACTCCGCGTCCCTGCTCCGCTCGCCCGGCTCCACGGCGCTGAGCATGAACGCGTTACAGTTGCTGACCGCGAGGCCGCGCTCGTCGAGCAGGCCCAGCACGTGCTCGACGGCCGCCTCGTCCGCCTCGGCCGGGTAGAGGTGCGGGTCGTCGAGCAGTATCTCGATGCCGTCGTAGCCGGCGTCCGCGACGGCGTCGATCGCCTCCGCGAGCGCGTGCTCCCGGAACGCGTTGCTGGAGAAGCCGAACCGCATCGTCACGGCTCGTACGCGAAGTTCGGCGACTGGCTGAAGAACTCGTAGGGGTTCTCGAACACGACCTTCCGCACCTCCTCGCGGTCCCAGCCCCGGTCGAGCATCCGGTCGCGCGCCTTCGGCACCGCGAGCGGGTCCGAGGGGTCCCAGTCGGCCGCGCTGTTGAACAGCATCCGGTCGGTGCCGTACTCCTCCAGCAGGTCGATGGCCGCCGACGCCTCGATCTTCCCGGGGTAGAGCGTGAAGCCGATCCAGCAGTCCGTCTCGACGGACGTGTCGATGGTGTTCTCCGTGTTGTGGTCGATGACGATGCGCTCCTGGGTGACGCCCTCGTCCTCGATCATCTCGACGATGCGCTCGGTCCCCGCGGGCTTGTTCGTGTGGGGCGTGTGGACGATGACGGGGAGTTCGCGCTCCTCGGCCATGTTCAGCTGGCGCCGGAAGGCGTCGCGCTCGTCCTGGGTGTCCTGGTCGAGGCCGATCTCGCCGACGCCGACGACGTTCTCGCGGTCCAGATACTCGGGCAGGCGGTCCATGACCTCCTCGGCCATCTCGGGGTAGTTCGCCTCCTTCGGCTCGAGGCCGAGGGTGACGTAGTGGTCGACGCCGGCGGTCCGCTCGGCGCGCTCGGTCTCGAAGTCGGTGATCTGCTCGAAGTAGTCGAAGAACGACCCGGCGTGCCGTTTGTCCGTCCCGCTCCAGAACGCAGGCTCGATGCAGCACTCGATGCCGGCGCGCCGGGCCCGCTCGTAGTCGTCGCTCGAACGGGAGACCATGTGCATGTGAGGGTCGATGATCCGCATGGGTTCACTATCGACCACGGACGGTATGTCCCCTCGCCCGAGCGTCGAAAGGATTTGAAAAGCTACCTGACGCGACCCGCTCCGCGAATCGCGCGGCGGTGGCCCCGTCGCGCCGGCGACACCTGAATATGCAAGGCGAAACCACATCTCGCCCGGTTCACATATCACGACGTCAGGATGTACCCGAACGCCGGTAGCACGGACTCGCGGCGGGGGGCCGAGCGCCCCGCCGCGAGTCCACCGAGTCGCGACGCCAGCCGGGACGCGGGCCGGCCAGTAGACCGCCACACGCCGCCGACATGATCGGCGTCTGGCTCGTCGGCGCGTACGGCAACGTTGCGACGACGGCGGTCGTCGGCGCCCGCGCGGTCGCTCGCGGTCTCGCGGACACGACCGGGATGGTGACCGCCCGGCGGCCGTGCACCCGCCTCGACCTCCCGGCGGTCGGGGACCTCGCGTTCGCCGGCCACGACGTGCGGGACACCTCCCTCCTCGAGACGGCCCACGAACTGTCGGCCGGCGGGGTCCCATCGGCCGACGTGGTCGACGCGGTCGCCGACGACCTCGAGCGGATCGACGACGGGGTCCGCGTCGGCACCGCGGTCAACTGCGGGCGGGCGGTGGCCGACCTCGCTGACGAGACGCTCTCGGCCCCCGAGATCGGCGACGTCGTGGCGGGGATCCGCGACGACTACCGGTCGTTCGTCGACGGGCGGGACCTCGACCGACTCGTCGTCGTCAACGTCGCCTCGACGGAGCCGGGGGTCGAGCGCCCCGAGCGGTACGACACGCTCGACGCGTTCGAGCGGGCCGTCGAGACGAACGACCGGGACCTCCCGGCGAGCTCCCTCTACGCCTACGCCGCGCTCCGCGAGGGGCACCCGTACGTCAACTTCACGCCGAGCACGGGGGCGGCGCTGGGCGGGCTGTGCGAACTCGCCGAGCGGAAGGACCTCCCCAACGTCGGCCGGGACGCGAAGACCGGCGAGACGCTGCTGAAGTCCGCGCTCGCGCCGATGTTCGCCCGCCGGAACCTGCGGGTGCGCTCGTGGGAGGGGCACAACATCCTCGGCAACGACGACGGGCTGGTGCTGGAGGAGGAGGAGAACAAGGCCGGGAAGCTGGCGAGCAAGGGCGGCGTGCTGGAGGGCATCCTCCCCGACATCGAGCACAACCGCGTCCGCATCGACTACGCCCCGCCGCTGGGCGACTGGAAGACCGCCTGGGACGACGTCCGGTTCGACGGCTTCCTCGACACGCGGATGAAGCTCCAGTTCACCTGGGAGGGGTCGGACTCGGCGCTGGCGGCGCCGCTCGTGCTCGACCTCGTCCGGCTGGTCTCCCACGCCGACGAGTACGGCGAGGGCGGGTTCCAGCCCCAGCTCGCGTCGTTCTTCAAGGCCCCGCTGGGCGTCGACGAGCACGACTTCTCGCGGCAGTTCGACCTGCTCGAGCGCTACGTGGACCACCACGCGGGGGAGGTCGCCGGCGATGGCTGAGCCGCCGGGGGCGGCCGGGGGACCCGGTTCGTCGGAGACGTCCGAACCGACGGCCGGCCGCGTCGTCGTCCTCGACGTCGTGGGGCTCCAGCCGGAGCACGTCTCCGCCGACCGGACGCCGGAACTCGACGCGGCGCTCGAGGAGGTGATCCCGTCCGAACCGGCGTTCCCGGCGCTGACCGTGCCCGCGCAGACGACGCTCGCGACCGGCCGGTCCCCCGCCGAGCACGGCGACGTCTCGAGCGGCGAGTACGACCGCGAGCGCGACGCGGCGGCGTTCTGGGAGCGCGACCGTGGCGGCCGCGACCGGATCTGGGAGACCGCCCGAGAGGCCGGGCTGACCACGGGCGCCCTGTTCTTCCAGCACCTGATCGGCACGGACGCCGACGTCGCGGTGACGCCCTCGCCGATCGAGGACGAGGACAACAACATGCTGGAGATGAACTGCTGGACCAACCCGGACGGCCTCTACGACGACCTCCGGGCGGAGTACGGCCACTTCCCGCTGCACAACTACTGGGGCCCGACCGCGAACGAGGAGAGCAGCCGCTGGATCCTCTCGGCCGCGAGCGAGGCGGTCGAGCGGTTCGACCCCGACCTGCTCTGGGTGTACGTCCCCCACCTCGACTACGCCGGCCTGCGGCACGGCCCCGGCCCCGAACTGGAGGCGGAACTCCCGGTCGTCGACGAACTCGTCGGCGGGTTCCTCGCGACGCTCCGGGGCGACGACCGCTGGGACGAGACGGCCGTCGCGGTCGTCGGCGAGTACGGCTTCCACGGGGTCGACACGCCCGTCCTGCCGAACGTGGCCCTGCGCGAGGCGGGGCTCCTGGAAACGGAGTCGGCGGACGGCGGGTCCGCGGGGAGCACCGAGGTCGACCTCCCCGGCTCGGACGCCTTCGCGATGGTCGACCACCAGGTGGCCCACGTCTACGCCGACGGCGACGCCGTCGAGGAGGCCCGCGAACTCCTCGCGTCGCTCGACGGGGTGGACGTCGTGCTCGACGGGGGCGGGTCCGGCGGCCCCGACAAGGCGGCGTACGGGGTCGACCACCCGAACGCCGGCGACCTCGTGCTCGTCGCGGAGCCGTCGGCGTGGTTCGCCTACTACTGGTGGACCGACCGCGCGGAGGCGCCGCCGTACGCGGCGGAGATGGACATCCACGCCAAGCCGGGGTTCGACCCCTGCGAACTGTTCCTCGGCGAGGAGGGGCTCGTGTCGCTGGACCCGTCGAAGGTGGGCGGCTCGCACGGGCGGACCGACCCGGGGACGTACCCCGCGTTCGGCCTCGGCGGGCCGGCGGTCTCGGGGGTCGAGCTCGGCGAGGGGACGGGATCGGAGGGGGCGGTCGACGCCCGCGCCATCGCGCCGACGATCGCCGCCCTGCTCGGCGTCGCGGACGCCGTCGACGCCGAGGTGCCGCCGCTCGTGGGCGACGAGACGGAGGGGTCGCGCGGGTGACCGTCAGCCCCGTCGAGAACCCGTCATACTCCGGCTAAACCTTTTTTCCGTCGTTCGTCGTGTGGTCGGTGTGCGACAGATCCAACTGGCCGTCACCGACGACCGGCGGGAGGCGGTCGTCGAGTTCCTCGAGGGGGAGGACATCGACTTCATCACCACGAGGGGGACCGGCCCGACGGCCGAGTCGTGGATCGTCGAGTTCCCGCTGCCGACGGACGCCGTCGGCGACGTGCTCGAGGAGCTCGAGGGCGCCGGGATCGACGAGGACGACTACGTCGTCGTCGGGACGGTCGAGGCCGCGATGACGCCCCACAGCGAGGAGCTGATGGAGCGGTACGCGAGCAACTTCGACCCGATCGCGCGGCCGGAGCTCCGGTCGAAGTCGCGCGATCTCACGTACGATCCCCGGTCGTACTACGCGATGATAACCATCAGCGCCGTCATCGCGGCGGTCGGACTGCTCACGGACTCGCCGGCGGTCATCGTCGGCTCGATGGTCATCGCCCCCGTCGTCGGACCCATCCTCACCACCGGCGTCGGCGCCGTCACCGACGACCGGACCATGGTCACCGACAGCCTCGTGATGCAGGCGGGCGGGCTCGCGGTCACGATGCTGGTCGCGGCCGCCGTGGGGTACGCGTTCAGGGCCGCGTTCCTCGTCCCGCCCATGCTCGACGTGACGTCCGTCGAGTCCGTCTCCGTGCGGATGGCGCCGGACGTCGTCTCGGTCCTCGTCGGCCTCGTCGCCGGCGCGGCGGCCGCCTACTCGCTCGCGACGAAGGGGCCGACGGCGCTCATCGGCGTGATGATCGCCGCCGCGCTCATCCCGACCGCGGCGGCCGTCGGGATCGGCGTCGTCTGGGGTTACCCGCTCGCCGCCCTCGGCGCGCTGGTGCTGCTCGTCGCGACGACGGTCGCCATCAACGTCGGCGTCCTCGGGATACTGTGGTCGTTCGGTTACCGACCCTCGTCCGACGCGGAGTCCCTGGCCGGTCTCGTCCCGTCCCGGGTCATCGTCGCCTCGCTGCTCGTCCTGTTCGTGGCGGTCGGCGGGACCGTCGCCCTGGCGACCGCCGACCACGGGGCGTTCGAGCGGTCGACGAACCGGGCGGTCCACGACGTGCTGGAGGAGCCGCGGTACTCGGGGCTCACTCTCGCCGGGACGACCATCCAGTACGGCGGCCCCTCCCCCCTCACGGAGCCGCGATCGGTCACGGTCGTCCTCGGCCGCTCACCCGGGGCGTCGTACCCCGACCTGGCCGCCGACGTCGCCGATCGGATACGCGCGGAGTCAGGGGAGGACGTCTCCGTCAGGGTCCAGTTCGTGACGTACCAGCAGTCGACTCGGGCCGACGGGAACGCCACCAGCCGGGTTCGCGGACACCCGGTCGGGTAGCGCGGAAGCCCGGGTGCCGTGTCCGGGGCGCCGCTTCAGCAGTGCTGCTGGATGGCGGCGGCGAGTTCGCCGAGCTGATCGCCCGCGCCGATCACGCCCTCGATGTCCGCCACGACGGCGCGGTTCACGAAGAGCCCGAATGCGAGATCGTCCGGCCCCGGCTCACCCTTCGAGGTCGTCGGCCGCGTCGACCCCCTCCGCGTCCGACAGGTCGGCCGTGTCGAACAGCGCTCCGTACTCGGGCGGGAGCTGGGACCGGGCCTCCGCGAGCTCGTTCCTGGCGCCGGCGTCGGCGAACGTCGCCAGCACCGCCTCGATGGGGCGTTCCGGGTCGTCCGGGTCGCCCGCGCGCTCCCGCACCCGCTCGACGAACGCGTCGACGGGGAAGCTCTCGGGCGACTCGTCGCTCTCCCGCAGGAGGTGGTCGTCGAGGGGCGTCGGGAGGAGTTCCGCGAGCTCCTCGGCCTCCCCGCGGCTGATTCGCCTGCCGAGCGTCAGGAGGGTGACCTCGGTGATGCGCTCGGCCTCCTCGGGCGGCAGGTCGGCGAGCCGTGCGACGCGGTCGTGGAACTCGTCGGCGGACGCGGACATGGGTTCTCCCGTTCGACTCGGACCGCCGGCCGCGTCAATCTGACGGCCGTCGGGCGCGGCCGGGTCCCGCCGACGCGGCCGGTTTTATTGTCCGGGGTGGCGAACGACGGGGCATGGAGTTCGTCCCGTTCGAGGTTGACCGCGACGGAGCGGAGGTCGCCAACGTCGTCTCGCGCTCGATGCAGGCCTCGTACGCCCTGAGCCCCGAACAGATCGAAGCCGCCGTCAGGGAGGAGTTCAGCGAGGACGCGCTGGCCAGGAAGGCGGACGAGGAGGACGTCGTCCTGCTCGTCGCCCGCGAGGAGTGGGAGGCCGGCGGCAGGGGCCACGGGGAGGCGGACGAGACGGGTGACGGCACGGAGATCGTCGAGGAGGGCGAGGCGAGCGCCGTCCAGGGGGTCGCGGAGGGGACCGTCGACGAGGACGGCGCCGAGATCCGCTGGCTTCAGGTCGACCCCGAGACCCGCGGGAAGGGGATCGGGACGGGGCTGTTCGAGCGGCTCGCGGACGCCTTCGAGGAGCGGGGCGCCGACGAGATCCGCTCGAACGTGCTCTCCGAGGACATGGAGGGCGGGACGTTCTGCGAGCGGTTCGGCTTCGTCCGCGTCGACGGGGTCGAGGTCGAGTTCGGCGACGAGACGTTCGTCGCGGAGGTGTACGCCAGCCCGAACGCCGTCGACCCCGAGTCGGCCGAGCAGTTCGACCCGCTCGGGGAGGACGAGGAGCCGCCCGAGCGGGCCGAGGCGCCCGACGGGACCGAGGCGTTCCTCGACCCCGACGACCCGCTCTCGGGCACCATCGGCCCGTTCTTCGAGGCGTACGCGACCCCCGACTTCGAGGACCGCTACGGCTACTTCTGTGGCGCCTGTCGGACCGTCACGACCGAGGTCGACGGGCAGGACCGGATCGTCTGTCCGGAGTGCGGGAACCGGCACCGGCCGGCCGACTGGGACGGGTCGTACCTCTGAGGGCCGGGTTGCACCTGCAGCCCGGGTTCCTATCGTTTTCACCGGATAACTGGCTGTCAGGTGAGATCCGTGGCACATCAGACGCCCGGCCGAACGTGGACGAGACGGGCCCTCCGCGACGTCCAGCGACTGACCGCCGTGGTCCTTGGAGCGGCGTTGACGCTCGTCGGCGTCGCGGGACTCGTCGGGGCCGGCGGTGGACTGCCGGTGCTGGGCGCGGGCCCGCTGGCGAGCGGCGCGTACCTGCTCACGGGCGTGCTGGGGCTGGGCGTCGGCCTCGTCGGCGGTTCCTACGCGGGCGGGTACAACCAGTCGATGGCGGTGCTCTACGGCGCCCTCGCGCTGCTCCGGTTCAGATACCCCGACGTCGTCCCCGGGGTCGCCGACGTGGGCGCCGCCGACGCGTGGTTCCACCTCGCGCTCGCGGCCGCCTTCGGCGCCGTCGGCTTCTTCGGGGCGATGGCCGGCTACCGGCTCCGGGGGTGACCCGGTTCGCGGCGGCGCGCCCGAACTACCCCGCCCCGGAGCCGTCGCGGGGCGGGAGCCGACCCCCGAGGACAACGTTCACCGCCGCCCCGGTCAGCAGCAGCATCCCCGCGACGTAGAGCCACACGAGCACCAGCAGGACGGCCCCGATGGCGCCGTACACCTCGTACTGCCCGGCGACGGACGCGTAGAACTGGAAGGCCTGCACGAGCCCCGCCCAGCCGAGGGCGGCGACGAGCACGCCCGGCGCGACCTCCCGGACGGTGACGTCCGCGTCCGGGAATACGTAGTAGAGGGGGAGGAACGCGAGCGCCAGCCCCGCGACCAGCACCCCGGGCGCCGTCAGCGGGCCGAGCGGATCGCCCGGGACGAACGCCACGAGCACGCTCACGCCGGCCGTGACGGCGAGCGCGGCCGTCAGCGCGACCAGGACGACGAACCCGTCGCGGAGGCTGCCGAGGAACCCGGTCCGGTGGACCGTGCCGTACAGCAGCGAGAACGCGACGTCGAGCCCGCGGAACACCCGGAGCGCGCCCCACAGCAGGAGTCCGAGGCTCAGCAGGGAGGCGCCGGTCCGACCCGACGGGTTCGTCAGCGACTCGGCCAGCACCCCCTGCGCCGTTCGGGTGAGGTACGGGTCCGCCCCCTCGACGGCCCGGCCCACGAGGTCGGGGCCCCCGAGCACGGCGGTGACCGCGACCGCCAGCGCGAGCAGCGGGAAGATCGAGACGAAGGCGCTGAAGGCGACGTTCCCCGCGACGACCGGCGCGTAGTTGTTCCGGAGCAGCGCCGCCACCGCGCGACCGGCCGACAGCGACCGCGCCACGACGCCGGGTTCGACGTTCGCGCACATGCGGAAACGGACGACCGCTTCGGGCAAAGTCCCGGCGACGGGTCGGCGGGGGACCCCCGGTCGTGAACCGGGTCGAACGGCGACCCGCGGCCCGGTCACTCCTCGGCGAGTTCCCCCCGGTAGCCGGCGACGAGCGCCTCGGCGGTCGCGACGTGGCGGTGGACGTCGCCGTCGGTCTCGTCGCCGAGGCCCGCGAGCTTCTCCTCGAGCCCCGCGAGCCTGTCCGGGTGCGACGGGGCGTCCCTCGTCTTGTCGCCCCCGAGGATCTCGTCGAGACCCTCCTCGATCGAGCGGAGCTGCTCGCGCACGTCGCGGTCGGCCCCCTCGGTCGCGCGTTCGAGCTCCTCACGGACGCGTTCGGATCGGTCCGCCGTCGGCGGCTCGGAGCCGTCGTCTACCATGGGCGATGGGTGGCGGAGGCGCGGCAAAAGGCTGCGGCAGGAAGCTGCCGGGCCTCAGTCCCGCGACCCGAACCATGTGCCGAGCGTCAGCCCGTACACCAGGTGGCTGACGTGGAACACGAACCGCTCGTCCGGCTCCAGCTCCAGCCCGAGCAGGCGGTCGAGGACGACGGAGACGCCGAACGCCGAGAGCGTCGCGCCGTAGGCGGCCCCCAGCAACGTCGCCCGCCGCTCCCGAGTCGCCTCCGGGCCCGTGATGAAGGGGCCGACGAGCAGGCCGAAGACGCCGCCGCCGAGCGTCCCGTACAGCAGGTGGAGGAGGAGCCCCCGACCGACGTAGTCGGCCGGCTCGCCCCCGGCGACGAACTCCGCCCAGAACCACGCGGTCGGCGGCGGCGACCGGGCGATGGGGATCCGGAACGCGGACATGACCGCCGTCGCGACGGCGCCGCCGACGAGGCCCACGGCCAGCCCGTGCAGGCGTTCGTGCCGCCCGTCGGCGTCGTTCGTCCGTCCGGTTCCGTCGCCGTCGGTGGCCGGGTCGGCTCCCGGCCGCGGGGTCGTCGTCATCGTCGTTCGTCCTCCCGACTTCGAGGTCGGGCGCCGCGACGAAAAGCGTTGGCCGGGTCGGGACGGCGGCGGCGGTTCGTCCGGTCCCGGCGGGACCCTCCCGACGGAACGGCGTCGCGCCCGGGGGCCGCCGCAGTAGGGTGATCCGAACGGACGCTGCGCGCCGGGGCGTGACCGGTCGGCGACCCGAGCGGTATCGCCCCGGTAACGGGGAGCGGTTACGCCCGGCGGATCGGCGGGTAGGGCGACGTTTCGCGGGACGCGTCCGGGGTCGGTAGGGAGACACAAGACATATTACTGGGCTGGCTACCAAACGGGTTATGAGGCTCGACGGCCTACGACCGGGCAAGGATGGGGGCGGAATCGACGGGGGAGCGGCCCAGTGACGTCGACTACCGTGGTAAGGAGCGTGAAACGACAGTGAGCGACGCCGGGGACCCGGTTGCGGGCGGGGAGGCGCTCACCCGACTCTCGGTGATGTCGTACAACGTGCGGTTCGACAACCCGGAGGTCGACCCGTACACGTGGCGCGAACGGCGCGACGACGTGGCGAGCGTCATCAGGTTCCACCGGCCCGACGTCGTCGGGCTTCAGGAGGCGCTCCACGGGCAACTCGAGGACCTGCGCGAGCGGTTGCCCTCATACGAGTGGCTGAGCGCCGGTCGCGCCGAGGCGCGGAACGCCGGCGAGTACGCCGCGGTGGGCTACGACGCCGACCGGTTCGAACTCGTCGAGGAGTCCGCGTTCTGGCTCTCGGAGTCGCCCGACGAACGGGGCAGCGTCGGCTGGGACGCGCGGTTCCCGCGGCTGGTCCGCTGGGTGCGGCTCCGCGAGCGGGCGACCGACGCCGAACTGGTCCACTTCAACACCCACTTCGACCACGAGGGCGAGACGGCCCGACTACGGAGCGCGGACCTGCTCGCGGACCGGATCCGGGAGACCGCCCCCGAGGCGGCGGTCGTCGTGACGGGCGACCTCAACTGCGTCGAGTCCGACGCGCCGTACCGTCGGCTCGTGGGGGACCGGGCGGACGGACCGGAGGGGAGCGGCGGTCCCGGTGACGGGGTCGCCGACGGGCGGTCGCTGTGTGACGGGCTGTACGCGTCCGACACCCCCCACCACGGGCCGGTCACGACGACGACCGAGTTCGACGCGCTGGTCCCGGACAGGAAGATCGACCACGTGCTGATCTCCTCGGACGTCGAGGTGACGGGCCACGCCGTCTGCGCGGACACGACGGGAGAGGGGCTGTACCCGTCCGACCACCTGCCGATACTCGCTGACCTCGCGGTTCCGATCCCGGCGGCCGAGCGCGCGACCGCCGCGGCAGCGGGGAGCGGAACGGCCGACGCCGAGCACCCGACGGTCGAGTAGCGTCGTCCGGGGCGGTCGGTCTACGGTCGACCGGGCGGAAACCGTGGAACCCCACCGGTCGCCCTTCCGGCGGTTCGTCCTCCCTACCCGGGGCCGGGACCGGGGCCGCCGTGTCGTCTGCCAGCCGTACATTTATGGACGCCACGGTAGAACTACGTACGTCACACGGGTCGGAGCGGTGGGTACGAGCGCGTACCCGTCCGCTCCGACGGAAACACAGACGTGATACGATGGTATCCATCCTATACACCTTCGACAGGGCGTTCATGCGGAAGACGTTCGAGGCGATCGACCGCCACGTGGACGTCGAGTCGGCGTACCTCGCGCTCGGTCCCGGGGCCGAGGGGTCCTCGGAGACGTTGCGCGAGATCGAGCGCGGGCCCGACGAGTCGATCGACGACGCGGTCGACCGGATCGACCCCGACGTCGTGGTCCGCAACCACCGGCTCCGGCCGGGCGAGTTCGACTTCGACGGAGACCGGCGGGTCGTCCACGTCCGCCACGGCGCCTCGGTGGGCCGCGGCGAGGTGGACGTGACGCTGCGGCACTTGGGCGACGTCGTCGACGTCGCGCTGGCGCCGGGCGAGCGGTGGGCGCGGCGCTACCGCGAGGGGTTCCCCGACGACGTCGAGGTCGCGGTCGTCGGCGTGCCGGAGGCCGACGAACTGGTCGAGCGCGACCCCCCGCGGGGACGACGGGTGCTCTACGCCCCGACGAACCACAACTACGGCGGGGGGAGCTACCTCCACACCGCCGAACACGTCCTCGACACGTTCGCGGACACGGAGTACGAACTCCTCTTTCGACCGCACCCGATGGACCGGGTCGAGGAGCCCGGGAAGTCGGTCACCGAGCGCTGTCGCGAGCGGATAGGGACGCTGCCGAACGTCACCTTCGACGAGGCCGAGACGCCCGGCGAGAGCCTGCTCGCGGCGGACCTGCTCGTCTCCGACTACTCGGGGATCGTCACCGAGTGGCTCCACACCGACCGCCCGCTGGTCCAGCTCACGGCGCTCGACGCGGACGGGCGGGAGGTGCCCGAGGCCGGCTACCGCACCGACCGGCTCGACCTGGAGACGGTGGACGACCTGTACGCGCACGGTCCGCCCGACGACGTCCGGGAGCGGCGGGACGCGTTCCGGGCGGAACTGGGCGTGCCGATGGACGGACGCGCCGGCGAACGCGCCGCGGCGGAGGTGACCGCATGCACGCAGTGATCCTCGCGGCCGGGGAAGGGAGCCGGATGGGCGAGTACACCGAGGAGGTCCCCAAGGCGTTCATGGAGATCAGCGGCCGGACGCTGTACGACTACCAGCGCGAGGCGATCGACCCCCACATCGACGCGGTGACGGTCGCGCTCGGCTACCGCCACGAGAACGTCCTCGACAGGCTGCGGACCGCCGAGCACGTCGTCGTCGAGGCCTGGGACGAGTACGACAACGCGGAGTCGCTCTACCGCGCGCTCGAGGTCATCGACGACGACGTGCTGGTGCTCAACGGCGACGTCGTCGTCACGCCGGCCGCCGTCGAGCGCGTCCGCCGACGGTACCGCGCGCTCGACGGCGAGAGCGTCGTGGTCCACCTCCCCGAGGTCCAGAACGAGCACACCGCCATCCAGCTCGACGACGACGGCCGCGTCGTCGACTACGGGGAGATCACCGGCTACCGCCACGCCGGGATGGGGATTCTCGACCGCGACCACATCGACGACGCGGCCGCCCACCTCAGGCGCAACCGGGCCGACTGGTACCCGTCGATGTACATCGACGTCCCCACGAGGGGCGTCGCCATCCCCGAGACCGACCACGTCGAGATCAACCGCCCGCGGGACAGGCGTGCCGCGAAGGGCCGACTGCCGCTGAGCTGAGCCGCGCCGGACCGCTCGACTGCCGGGCCAACGTTGAAAGCGGCCGGGACCGTACGCCAGCCACTGGTCCACATGGACATCAGCGACGCCCGTAGCCACGAGTTCGAGTCGATCGAGCCCGAAACGACGCTCTCGAAGGTCCGCGGCGCGTTCACCACCAACGAGCGGGCGCGGGTCGCCGTCGTCGAGGACGACGGCGAGTTCGCGGGCGTCGTCACGCGGAAACAGCTGCTCGCGTCCAGGCACTCGCCCGACGCGAAGGCGCGGACCGTCATGCAGGACCCGCCGCGGGTCGACCGCACCGAGGACGTGCGGGAGACGGCGCGGCTGATGGTCGAGAGCGGGCTCGATCTCCTGCCCGTGTTCGAGGGGTCCCGGCTCCAAGGGGTCGTCACCGCGCACGACCTGCTCGCGCACGTGCAGTCGTATCTGGACGCCCTCTCGGTCGAGGACGTCGCCACGCGCGACCTCATCACCGCGACCCCCGACACGACGCTGGGCGAGGTCATCAACAGCATCCGCGAGTACGGCATCTCCCGGCTCCCGGTCGTCGACGACGACGACCCGGTCGGACTGGTCAGCGTCTACGACCTAGTGGAGTTCACGGTCCGCGAGATGCAGCGTCAACAGGGCGGCTCGCTGGACGGGTTCGACGAGCACGGCGGACGGGGGACGCGGGACGACTACAACGCGACGGGCGGCCACGGC
Organism: Halorarum salinum; assembly: GCF_013402875.1. Classification (NCBI taxonomy): domain Archaea; kingdom Methanobacteriati; phylum Methanobacteriota; class Halobacteria; order Halobacteriales; family Haloferacaceae; genus Halorarum; species Halorarum salinum. The sequence goes on from NZ_CP058580.1 coordinate 101,662, forward strand.
GAGCGGGCCGGCTTCGCCGCCCGGATGCTCGATCTCCCGGTCAGCAACCTGATGAGCACGCCCGCCCGCACCGTCGAGGCGGACGTGCTGCTCGACGATGCGGTCGAGCGGATGCTCGCGGACGACGTCTCCTCGCTGGTCGTCGTCGACGGCGACGGCCGGCCGACCGGAATCGTGACGAAGACCGACGTGCTCCGCTCGCTGACGTGGACCGAGGAGCGTCGCATGCCCGTCCGGGTGTTCGGCGTCGACCTCATGGACGTGCTCACGCGCGAGGAGATCGCCGACCGCGTCGAGGCCATCGAGGGGAAGTACGACGGGATGTCCGTCATCGAGGCGCACGTCGCCTTCCAGAAGCACCGCGAGAGCAACCGGGGGATGCCGCTCGTACGGGCGACCGTCCGGCTGTTCACCGACCGCGGCACCCACGCCGGGACCGGCGAGGAGTACGGCACCGAGGCGGCGTTCGACGCCGCCTGCGACGTGCTCGAGCGGAACGTCCTCGACGAGAAGGAGAAGAACCGCGTCGATCGGAAGCCCGAGGACGTCCGCGAGCGGAACGCCAGCCTGCTCGAGTGGTGGCTCGAACCCTGATGGCGCGGCCGTCGGCCGGGCTACGGTAACCCGTATGGTCGAGACAGTCGAGACGTACGAACTCGTCCTCGTCGTCGTCGGGATCGCCGTCTTCGGCGCCGCGGTCCTCCCGCGGCTGCTCGCCCACCGACCGCTCTCGATGCCGATCGTCTTCGTCGCGGGCGGCTTCCTCCTGTTCTCGATCCCGCACGGCATCGCGATGCCGAACCCCATCGAGCAGTCGGCGTCGGTGGAGCGGCTGACGGAACTGGTAGTCGTCGTCGCGCTGATGGGGGCGGGGCTCAAGATCGACAGGCCGTTCTCGCTCGCGCGCTGGCGGTCGACCTGGCGGCTGCTCGGCGTGACGATGCCGCTCACCATCGCCGTCACGGCGCTGCTCGGCTGGCTGGCGCTCGGGCTCCACCCCGCGACCGCGGTCCTGCTCGGCGCGGCGCTGGCCCCGACGGACCCCGTCCTCGCGTCGGACGTCGAGGCGGGCCCGCCGCTCACGGAGCTCGAGGCCGAGGCGGTCGCCGGGCGGGCGGGCACCGTCCGGTTCACGCTTACCTCGGAGGCCGGCCTCAACGACGGGCTCGCGTTCCCGTTCACGAACCTCGCCGTCGCCCTCGCGGGGGCCGCCGGCGCGGCCACGCTCCTCCCGACGCTCGGCGAGTGGCTGCTCGTGGACGTCGCGTACAAGATCGCCGTGGGCGTCGTCGCCGGGTACGTCCTCGGCGAGGCGCTCGCGCGGGCCGTCTTCCGGCTCCCGGTCGGGTCGGGCGTCGCGGACGAACTGGCGGGCGCCGAGGTGCTCGCGGGCACGCTGCTGATATACGGGCTCGCCGAGATGGCGAACGGGTACGGGTTCATCGCCGTGTTCGTCGGGTCGCTCACGCTCCGCCACTTCGAGTGGGAGCACGACTACTATCGGACCCTCCACGAGTTCGCGGTGATCGTCGAACGGCTGCTGTTGACCGTCGTCCTCGTCGGCTTCGGCGGCGCGCTCGCGGCCGGGCTGCTCGCGCCGCTCACGCCGGTCGACGCGGCGTTCGGCCTCGCGTTCCTCCTCGTCGTCAGGCCGGTGACCGGGCTCGTCGGCCTGCTCGGGCTCGACGTCGAGTGGCCCGAACGGGCGGCGATCGCCGGGTTCGGCGTCCGGGGCGTCGGCTCCTTCTACTACCTCTCGCACGCGCTCGCCGAGTCGTCGTTCATCGAGCTGGAGCTCCTCGTCGCGGCCGACAGGCTCTGGGCGCTCGTCGGCTTCGTCGTCCTCGCGTCGACGGTCCTCCACGGCGTCACGGCCAGCGCCGTGATGGACGTCGTCGACCGCCGGCAGGAGGCGATCGCCGCCGAGTAGCCGGGGGCGCTGACCGGCCGGGGTCACCCGTCGTGCGACGGCGTCGTGCGCCGCGCCACTGGCGATGGTCCGGCCGTCCCGACTTCCCGCCCGAAGATGGGAGAGTTGTTACAATAATAGTACTGTAATAGGTTCCCCCGTCGGGGGTGCCGACGGCCGCCGACCTCACGGCGAAGTAGGCCCGGCCTGGCGACGAGTAACCGGGCGAACCCGCGGCGGGCGCGCGGTCCGGGAGCGCGACGGCGGTTCGAGTAACGCCGGGTTGTGAGGAGTCCGTCATGCGGTAACGTAGCCCATTACCCGGTTCAGATCAGCAGTGGCGGGCGGCGGCGCGGGGCGCGCCCGGGTGCGGAACGCCGCTTCGGGCGCTGCTGACGGCCGGGAAACCGGTCCCTCGTCGGGGCGGACGGCGGCGCGTCGACGCCCGCCACAACGACTTTACGCGATTCCGTGGAACGTCCAGGCGGGATCAGCGGAGGTGGTCCCGAGACACCCGACGAACCGAACGGCTCGCCAGCGCGGGCCACGCGACACGTCGAGCGGTACGGGGCGAACGGTCAGAGCTAGATCAGGAGACACGTGAGACACCAGAACGGTTCCAAGCGACGGCCGCAGTCGCGTCGGAGCACGAACGTCGGCCTGGGGCGCACGGAGACGAACCGCGGACGGCAGTTCGGCGAGAGCACGCGCACCCGGGGCAGCGCGCCGGTGAGGCAGTTCGACCGGCAGTCCCCCCACGACCGGCGGAGGGGCCGCGAGCAGCGGTCCGAGCATCGGCGGGACGAGCGCGGGCGGGGCCGACGCCGGTCCGGCATCGGTCGGGAGCGCCGCCGGAGCGTCGGCACCCATCCGTTTCAGCGGAACCGCTGAACCGCCCGGCCGGGCGTCGAGGGGCGTCGACGCCCACGGGAGCGGGCGCACGGGCGGCGGACGCGGACGACCGACGCGGCGGCGGGGTACCCGCCGTCCCGCCTCGAACGACCGAGATCAAAGCCATGAACGACGACAACCGACACAGCGAGCACGGGCGAGAACAGGGGCGTAACCGATCCGAGCAATCGTACCGGGGACAGCAGGGTCAACAGCACGGCCAGCCGTCCCAGCAGTACGGGGAGCAAGGCGGCCGACAGCGACAGGGCGGTTACCAGCAGGGAGGACGACGGCAGGCGGGTCACCAGCGACAGGGCGGTCACCGGCAGAGCGGTGGCCAGCAGGGTGGTCGCCAGCACGAACGGGGGTTCGGCCAGACGCCGGGCATGTCCCAGCAAGGCCAGCAGGGTCAGCAAGGCCAGCAGGGTCCGCAAGGCCAACACGGTCAGCAAGGGATGCGAGGCCAGCAACACACCGGTCAACAGGGCCAGCACGGGCAGCGAGGGATGCAGGGGATGGGAGGACAGTCCGAGTTCGGACGGCAGGGCCAGTCCGGTTTCGGCCAGCAAGGCAACGAACGGCGACAGGAGGGACACCAGCAGGGACAGCAACAGCACCAACAGGGACAACAGCACGGGCAGGAACAGCAGCAGCATGAGCAGGGAGGCCAGCACGGCCGTCGATCCCAGCAGCAGCACGCTGGCCAGCAAGGACGGCAGGGAATGCAGGGCCAACAGGCCCGGCAGGAGCACCAGCGTCAGCAACGGCGCGGTCGACAGTCCGAGTTCGGACGGCAGGGCCAGCCCAACGTCGGCCAGCAGGGCGGACGGGGAGGCCAGGGAAGCCACGGCAGTGCGGGTCAGCAGGGCGGCTACCAGCGACAGCAGCGTGGTGAGGGACGCCAGCCCGGTCAGGGCAACCGCCGCTACAACCAGCGCCGCCGCGGCGGCGGCCGGGACGTCGGGTCGACCCAGCAGGGCGGCCGACAGCACGAGCGGGGGAGCCAGCGTGGCGGGGACCGCGGGGACGAGCGCCGCCGCGACTAGGCGAGCGGACGTTCGGCTCAGGTAAGCGACCCCGAGGAACGGCGACACCCCGCATTCGGCCCTTTTTCGGCGGACCCGGCTCGACCTCCGGCCAGCCGACGACCCCGCCGTCGTCGTGGAGTACGGTCGGCCTGTCGAGGCTGGCCGCTCGGCTAACAAAGTGGTTGGCGACGCGAGTGACGAGGGCATGGATTCGACCAGACAGAAAGAGGAAGGCATGAAGGCGGCCAGACAGACGGGGATGGATCCGGCGATCCTCGCCTCGGCCGGGTCGGTGGCCCTCTCGTGGTACTACTTCTTCGCCAGGGGTGACCGGATGCGCGGCCTGTTCGTCGGCCTCTGGGCGCCGACCATCCTCGCGTTCGCGAGCTACTACAAACAGACGCGGATGCACGACAGGATGCAGCGGGCGATGGGCAAGAGCGGCATCACGAACAAGGTCCAGCGGATGGTCGAGGGCGTCAACCAGTAGACCCGAACGGACCGGAAAAGATCGGCCGACCGCCGCGACCGTCGGGGTCCCGTACCCCGATCAGGACCGCGGCATCTGCGACTCGATCACTTCCGCGGCGTCGCCGAGTTCCGAGCAGAGCAGCACGACGACGTCGTCGAGCGTCACGATCCCCTCGAGGTCGCCCTCCTCGCCGACGACCGGGAGTCGGCGGATCCCGGCCTCCCGCATGGTGTCGACGGCGTCGAAGACGCTCGCGTCGGTCGTCGCCGTGACGAGGTCCTCAGGGACGAGGTCCTCCACCTGCTTCTCCGCGACGTCCGGCGTCCCGTGGAGCGCGAGCGCGACCGTCCGGTCGGTCACGATGCCGACCGGCCGGCCCTCCTCGACGACGACGACGCTCCCGACGTTCTCCTCGGCCATCCGTGCGACCACGTCCGAGACCCGCTCGTCCGGGTCGGCGGTGACGACGTCGGTCCGGACGACGTCCTCGAGGGTGACCGGCTGCAACCCCATCCCGGAGCGGCCCCCCTGCCGTCCTCCCATCGACTGCGGCGGCTGCATCCGGGGTGAGGCCTGGGACTGCTGCTGGTACTGCTGGGATTGTTGCTCCGGCTGATGATACTGCTGTGGTTGCTGGGACTGGTAGTACTGCTGTGGCTGCCGTTGCTGGGGCTGCTGGCTCCGTCCCTCCTGGCCGTAGCCCTGCTGGTCGTAGCCGTGCTGGGCGTGTCCCTGCTGGCCCTGCATGCCCTGCTGACTCCGTGGACCCTGCATGCCCTGCTGGCTCCGTGGACCCTGCTGGCCCTGCATCCCCCGATGACCCTGCTGGTCGTATCCGCCCTGGGACTGGTGGATCCCCTGCGGACCCGTGTGCTGCCGTCCCCCGGGTTGTGCCGACTGGGGGGAACGGCCCCGTTCCCCCTGCTGGGGTTGCTGGCCGAACTCCCGGCCTTCCTGCCCGTACTCGCCACGGGCGGACTCCTGCTGACGCTGTTCCGACAGGTGTCGGGGGGGCTGTTGCTGGTGTGACTCGCTCGAACGGTCGTAGGGGTCGCCCTCCGGGTTTCCGTACATGGTGGTACCTGCTAGCCGTTACCGTCCGCGCTAGCGTCGGAGTGGTACGCACGACGGCGTGATAAAGGCGGGGGCGACGGGGAACTCGGGGACGACGTCGGCGCCCGTTTCGATCGGAGCCGCCCGGTCGATTTCGGCCGATGCTTCATAATCCACTTATAACAAAGGCGACACCGGACCCGGTGGTGGTATGGCACTCATCGATTCGCTGATCGTGTTCGTCGTCAGCCTCCTCATCGGGGCGCTGGGGATCTACGTCGGCGCGCGGGTCATCACCGGCACCGACGACTACACGTACGCGATCGTGACCGCGCTCATCGGGGCGATCGTCTGGGCAGTCGTCGGGTTCGTGTTCGGCTGGATACCGTTCCTCGGTCCGCTGCTCGTGTTGATCGCGTATCTCGCGGTCATCAACTGGCGCTACCCCGGCGGGTGGCTCGACGCCGTCGGCATCACCCTCGTCGCGTGGGTGTCGGTGTTCGTCGTCCTCTACGTCCTGGCGCTGTTGAACGTCGCGACCTTCGAGGCGCTGGGCGTCCCCGGTACCTAGCCTAGCCGCAGGGGGAGGTCCGGGGCGGCGTGATGGCGATGTCGCCGCCGCTGTACACCGTGACCCGATACCCCTCGACGCTGAACGCGACGTGTCCCGGTGGCCTCGGGGTGCCGTCGTCCCTCGGAGCGAAGAGGCGGTCGAGCGCCTCGGGGTCGACGCTGTCGTGGAGGGAGAACTCGATTCCGGTGACGTCCGTCCCCATCGCGTCCGCCAGCGCGTGGACGACAGTCGTCGTGACGTCGGCCGCTCCTGCCGGGTCGTGGCGGACGTGGTACGTGTTCGGGGTTCGGGCCTGTCGTCCGTCCGCGGGAGGAGCGGAACTGTTCGGGGGGTGACTGTCGATCACGGTCCGTCTCGACCGAGGAGGAGGGGTTCGCGTACTTCCGTCTTTCGGGCGGCGGGAACGCCGCGGGGGCGTTCCGTCGGGCGACGCGTCGGGGCGGCGAACCGGATCCGCCGAATCAGGGCTCGGGGCGGCGGCGCTCCCGGGACGTGACGCGGCCGATCCGCTGCCGGTACCGCCACACTCCTCCCGGACCGTAGGTCACGCCGGGTAACCGGCGGAACGCGTCGCGGACGAGGCCGTCCCACCACGCCTCGGGCGTCGGATGGCCCGCCGGGTGGGCGGGGTACGTCGCCGCCGCGATGTCGGGTTCGGAGGCCGCGCCGCGGCGGCGGAGCACGCCGAACGCGGCGCGGACGGCCTCGCGCTCGGCGGGAGCGAGCGGGAGCGACTCCAGCGCGTGTTTGACGCTCCCGTACGGCTGCCGGCCCGGGCGGGCCAGCCGTCGGGTGCCGTCCGCGCCCGGCGTCGCGGCCTCCGGGGCGCCGACGTAGCGCCACGACGCCGTCGGCTCCGACGGCGGCCGGACGTCGGGGAGCGCCGAGAGCGGCTCCCGGACGCACCCGGTCCACCACTCGTCGCCGGACGCGTACCCGGCGGGGTCCTCGCCGTAGATGGCGTCGACGAGTTCGTCCGGGGTCGCACGCCCCCAGTAGCGGAGGAACGCGTACACGCCGCGGACGGCCTCCGCCTCGTCCGGCCCGAGGTCGAACGCCGCGAGCGTGCGCTCGACCGCCGGCGTGGTGTCGATCCGGTTGTCGGTCGCGCCCGAGGACGTGGCGAGGACGCGCCGCCCGCTGTCGGTCCGCCGGTACCGCCCCTCGCCGAGGTCGGCGACCAGCCCGTTGTCCGCGAGTTCGCGGAGCCGGTCGTCGAGCTCGTCCGGCGGAACGTCGAGTTCGTCGGCGAGCGCGTCGACGGGGCGCGGTTCGGCGCCGAGCGCCGCCAGGACCGTCCGGTCGTCGGCGTCGAGCTTCATCGGTGTGCGGACGGACGGGCGCGGACGCCTTGAAGGTGAAGCCGTCGCCGGGCGCCCGCGGACCGGGAACGCCGGGGGTCGGACGGCCCGTCTCCCCCGGTTGCCGGCCGACCGCCGCCCCGTTCACGACCCGTCGTTCAGTCGTCGTCGGAGGCGTCACCGCCATCGGGGCGGGCCGCGCCGCTGGGGCTGGGCGTCCCCGAGGAGGCCCGCTGCATCCAGCGGTCGATGTTCTCCTGGACGTAGGTGTGTCCGCCCCAGCCGAACGCGAGGCCGGCCCCGAGCGCGATGGCGGCCGCGAGCCCCCACGCGGCCGCGTTGGCGAACGTGTAGAGGATGCTGACGTCGATCCCCATCGTGTCCAGACCGATGACGATGGCGACGAAGTACAGGAACATCCGGGTTCCCGACGCGAACCACGACGTGTACGCCGTCTGGGTCGCCGCACGGGTCCGCGTGATCATGTCCCCGACGAAGTCGGCGACGACGAACCCGATGAGGATGACCAGCAGGCCGGCGATGAACGCCGGGAGGTACGAGACGGCCGTCCCGATCCACTGTGAGAGCAGCGGGATCGCCAGCACGTTCGCGGCCGCCAGCACCGCGAGTGCGACGACGAACCACTTCGTCACCGCTCCGAACGTCCGGGACACGGCCGACTCCGTCCCGCCCATCATCCGTCCGAGCGGCGTGTTGAGGACCATCCGATCGAACTCGACGCCGTCGGCGACGCGTCTCACGACCTTCCCCGCGGCGACGCCGAGTAGCCACCCCACGGCGAGGATGACAAGCGCGCCGACCAGTCGCGGCAGGAAGGTGACGATCTGGGCCACCGTCTCTCGAAGGTACTCGGGGATCTGTACTTGTAGCGTCGCTGGCGCTGAATTTAGCAGCATCTGTATGCCTCATCCATTTTTAAGTTACAGATGACAGTAAGGTGTGACCTTGCAAGCTCCGGTGGTTCAAACGGCGAAACGCGACCTCGTTACGGGTTTTACTCGTCACCACAGGGGTTTTCGTCGTCGCTGCGACAGTGACCGACCCCGCCGGATCGCGCGACGGGTCCCGGTTGTTAGGGACGTCGTGGGACGGCCCTGGCGCCGGCCGGACTCAGCGCTCCGGCCCGGCTTCGTCCTCCCGCTCGGGGGCGTCTTCCCCCGGACCCGTCGCCCGCCCCTCGTCCCACGTCGGGTTCTCCCCGCCGGGGTCGTCGTCGCGCCCCTCGAGTCGGCCCTCCTCGAACTCCGAGACCAGCGCCTCGTACGCCTCGTCCGGGTCCTCGAAGCTCCGGTCGAGCCGGCCGAACGCGCTGCCGAGCGACTCGGTCTCGTTCGGGAGGTCGGTCGGGTCGTCGGCGTAGTAGGCCGCCAGGTCCTCGCTGTTGACGGGGTACTGGTGGGTCCCGAGGTCCGCCCGCACCGCCTCGAGCGTGTCCTCGACGGACTCGGCGCGCTGGCTCTGGCGCCGCTCGGCCGCGTCCTGGACGCCGTCACGCTTCTCCCGGGCCTCGCGCTCGTCGACGTCGTCGGGTGCCATGGCTCGTCGTTCGGCGCCGCGACGCAAAGTATCCACGGCCGAGGCCCCCTGGCATCCGCGACCGGGCGTCCGCGTGTTCGCGCCGACCCGCCCGAAGTCGCCCCGCGTGCAGTTCTCGTGAGCGGTACCGAGGACGAGCACGGCGCCGGAGGGGGGGCCACGGATAGACCTTTGGGGGCAGCGGCCGAACCTCGTCGCATGAGTGGACGCGGCGAGACCCCTGAGGAGGAGCACGAGGACGTCGAACCGGAGGGCCACGAACTCGCGTTCGGCCAGACGCTGTACACCGAGGACGGCGAGCCGGTCGGGACGATACGCGGGATCGAGGAGGGCGGGCTGTTCCTCAGCACGCGTGACGGCGTGGAGTCGCTCAGCATCGAACACGCCCGGTCCGGGCAGGCGTTCGGCGAGGCGGAACTGATGTGGCGCTGCATGAACTGCGGCGAGATGGGCGAGATCGACGACGGACTCCCCGACGGCTGTCCCAACTGCGGCATCGAGCGCGAGTCGCTCATGTACTGGACCGAGGACTGAGCCCGCCCCTTGCACGCGACGGCCGCGCCCTTTCACGGCCCGGTGTGTCACCTCCTCCCATGAGACGTTCGACCGACGACCACGACCCGCGCCGTCGGACCGCCGGCGGGGGGGAACGATGAGCACCGACGACCCCGAGCGGGCGGGGGCGGACGTCGCGGAGTCGGCCGAGAGCGCCGAGCGGGGCGGGGCGACGGCCGGCGGCGTCGACTACGACGAACTGGCGGGCCTGCTCGGCGACCTCGCCGTCGGCCGCGAGGAGCACGTGAACGCCGAGGCGTTCGTCGTCCGGCCCGACGAGGTGCAGGACGCGCTCTCCAGACTGAAGGAGGAGGCCGGCTTCGACCACCTCTCGTGTCTCACCGCCCAGGAGTACGAGGACCGCTACGAGTCGATCTACCACCTGACGTCGTTCGACGACCGCACCCGCGAGGTGGGCGTCGTCGTGCCGGCCGCGAAGGACGACCCCGTGAGCGAGACGGCGGTTCCGGTGTACGAGACGGCGAACTGGCACGAGCGGGAGGCGTACGACCTCGTCGGCATCGAGTACGACGACCACCCCGACCTCTACCGCATCCTCCTGCCCGAGACGTGGCAGGGCCACCCGCTCTCGCTCGACTACGACCAGGACCGCCCGCAGGTCGTCGCCCTCCGGGAACACGCCAACCCGCTGGCGGACGCGACGCGCGAGGAGGGAACGGGACAGGAGACGGGCGGGACCGACACGATGTACATCAACATCGGGCCCCACCACCCGGCGACCCACGGCGTGCTCCACCTCAAGACGACGCTCGACGGCGAGCAGGTCGCCGACGTCGAACCGGACGTCGGCTACCTCCACCGCTGCGAGGAGCAGATGGCCCAGCAGGGGACGTACCGTCACCAGATAATCCCCTACTCGAACCGGTGGGACTACACGGCGAACCTCCCGAACGAGTGGGCGGTCGCGCGGGCCATCGAGGACCTGGTCGACATTGAGGTGCCCGAGTACGCCGAGGTGCTCCGGACGATGTCGGTCGAACTCGGCCGGATGCTCGGCCACTTCCTCGCGGTCGGCACGTTCGCGCTGGACGTGTACGGCGACTTCACGGCCATCTTCATGTACGCCATCCGCGACCGCGAACTGGTCCAGAACATCCTCGAGGACCTCACGGGCCAGCGGATGATGTTCTACTACTTCCGCGTCGGCGGGGTCGCGTGGGACGTCCCCGAACCCCGCGAGGAGTTCTTCGAGAAGACCCGCGACTTCCTCGAGGGGCTCCCCGAGGCGATAGAGGAGTACTACGACCTGACGACGAACAACGAGATCCTCCAGATGCGGACCGTCGACACGGGCTACCTGTCGCCCGAGAAGGCGAAGGCGTACGGCTGTACCGGCCCGGTCGGCCGGGCCTCGGGCGTCGACTACGACCTGCGGCGGGACGACCCGTACGGCCACTACCCGAACCTCGACTGGAACGTCGTCACCGAGGATGGCGGCGACAACTACGCGCGCCTGCTCGTCCGCCTCCGCGAGGTCGAGGAGTCCGCCCGCATCGTCGAGCAGTGTCTCGACCTGCTGGAGGACTGGCCCGAGGAGGACCGGACGCTCCAGGCGAACGTCCCCCGGACGCTGAAGCCGCCGGACGGCGCCGAGATCTACCGGGCGGTCGAGTCCGCGAAGGGCGAACTCGGCGTCTACATCCGGTCGGACGGCACCGACAGCCCCCGGCGGTTCAAAATCCGGAGCCCGTGTTTCCACAACCTCTCGGCGCTGCCCGAGATGTCCGAGGGCGAGTACGTGCCCGACCTCGTCGCCGCCCTCGGCAGCCTCGACATCGTGCTCGGGAGCGTCGACAGGTGAGCGGCGCGGCCGCCCGCGGCCACAGGCCGACGTTACTTCGTCCGTTCGAACCCTCGCTCCGGCGGTTCCCGCCGGGGGCGGCGGAAACGCCGCCCTACTCCGTCCCCCGCGTGCCGGCGGTTCGGAGTAGCCCAGGATTTGTTCGTCGAGGACGCGTACACGGGGTGTATACCTAACCGGGCCGGCGGACAAGCGGGGGAGCGTGCCATCGCTCCTGCCGACCCGAGAACGGCGCACACCGCACGCGCATCGCCGGCGACCCGCGGGCGCCTCCGGTCGCCGAGGACGCATCCCGTGGCGACTGTCGCCCCGACGCGACGCCGGCGGGCGCGACAGCGTCGGTCCGACGACCCGCCACGCGGGGACGTCCGACTGGGACGGTCGAGGGTGATGGCCGCGAGCGAGTTCGAGGACCGGTTCGCCGACGAACTGGACGAGGTTCCGACCGAACAGTTCGACCGGTCGCGCTTCGTCCCGGGGGTCGGCTCCCTCGACGCCGACGTCGCCTTCGTGGGCGAGGCACCCGGCGCCACGGAGGTCGAGGAGGGCGAACCGTTCGTCGGCCGGGCCGGCGCGGAGCTGGACGAGGTGCTCTCGGAGCTCGGCGTGGACCGGTCGTCGGTGTACATCACGAACCTCGTGAAGGTCCGCCCGCCCGAGAACCGGACGCCGCGGGCGGCCGAGATCGACGCCTGGCGCGACGTCCTCGAGGCCGAACTGCGGGCCGTGTCGCCGGCGGTCGTCGTCCCGCTGGGCACGACCGCGACGCGAGCGCTCCTGGACACGGACGAGGGGATCACGGACGTCCACGGGCGGCGGTTCGAACGCGACGGGCGGACGATCGTCCCCGCGTTCCACCCCGCGGCGTCCCTCTACGACCGGAGCAAGCGCGACGCCTTCGGGGCCGACGTCCGGGCCGCGTTCGAGGCGATCTGACGTGCCGATACCAAACGTGAACACGACAACGCTACCAACCATGTCACGAGACCGACGCCGCGTCGAACGACGCGATCGAGCCGTTCCGACAGCGCCGCCCGAGGGGGAGCAGACCAGTTCGTCCGCCGACCGGAGACCGACCGGTTCCAGGCGCGGACCTCAACAGTTAGGAGAACTCCTCATCCCCCGACGGGGGGAACCCACGGAGGCAACATGACGACTATCGTCAGACTCACCCTGCCGGCCGGGCAGTTCGCGCTCGAGGAGACGTTCCGGCAGGTGCCGTCCGCGGAGTTCGAGATCGTCCGGGTGGTCGCGAACAGTTCGGACGGCGTGCTCCCGCTGGTGTGGGCGACCGCGGACGACGGTGACCCGTTCGACTCGCTCCCCGAGGCGGTCGGGGAGGACCCGGCGACCCGGAACGTCGAGGTCGTCACCGAGTTCGACAGCGAGTACCTCCTGAAACTGGAGTGGGAGATGCACGTCAGGGTGCCGTTCTACATCCTGAAGGAGGAGGACGCGACCATCCTCGACGCGCGCACGAAGGGGAACGACTGGCACTTCCGCATCCTCTTTCCCGAGCACGACTCGGTCGCGACGACCTACCAGTCGTGCAAGGACTACGACATCGACATCGACATCAAACAGATCACGCAGCTGTCGAACTCGTTCCGCCGGAGCTGGTACGGCCTCACCGAACACCAGTACCAGACCATCGTCGGCGCGTACCGCGAGGGGTACTACGCCGTCCCGCGGCGGGCGAACCTGGAGGAGCTCGCCCGCGAGTTCGACGTCTCCCACCAGGCGCTCTCCGAGCGTCTCCGCCGCGGCCACGAGAAACTCATCGCCAACGCGATGCACCTGGAGTCGAGCACGGTCTGACGGCCGATCCACCGGACCGCGACGCGCGCCGACGGGTCACGAGCGCCCCGCAGTAGCCGGACGGGGCGGCGGCGTCGAACGAACCGTCGCGACCGGATCCCCGTCCGATTCCGACCCGGAGACGGGGAGGGGACCAGGAACGTGTAACTTTGCGATACATCCCATCGGACAGTTACGTTTACGGTTCACCACGTAATCCCCCTTCCGGTGCTCCGACCGACTCGTCGAACCCGATCGTCCCTCTGATCCGTCGAACCCGATCGTCCCTCTGATCCGTCGAACCCGATCGTCCCTCTGATCCGTCGAACCCGATCGTCCCTCTGATCCGTCGAACCCGATCGTCCAATGGCTCGCCGAACCCGATCGTCCCCAACCGGCCAGATGCGTCGAACCCGATGACCCGCTCCCCGGTGTCGTCGACGGAACTGGTCCAGTGGTGCCGGGGCGTCCGGAGCGCAATCGGCCGGTTCGCCGTCGCGACGTCCCGATCCCGTCACGGGTCGAGTGCGGAGTCCGGGTGGTTCCCGGAGCGTTGCCCCCATATCGGACGACCGCGGCGGGCGGACGGGGCCGACGACACGCGCTCCCGTCGGACGAGAATGGGGGCCGATCACGCGGCCCAAACTGGTAACTAAACGTTGACTGTTCTCCCTACATGAGTGTGATTTGATCCGATACGGGGGGCGAACCGTCGGTACTTCCCGCCCGGGAGACGCGATCGGGGCCGTACCCTGGGAAGGAGTGAAACCGTCTCCGCGAGAAGAGTCACCGAATGGAGGGCGTGCTCTGGTACCTGCTCGCGAGTTCGCGTGGCGGGCCGACACGGGTACGCCTCGTCCGCGCGATCGAGGCGCGGCCGCGCAACGCGAACCAGCTAGCGTCCGCGCTCGATCTCGACTACACCACCGTCAGACACCACCTCGACGTCCTGCTCGAGAACAACGTCGTCCGCCGGGCAGGGGGCGACTACGGGGCGGTCTACCTGTTCACCGAGCAGGCGAAGTCGAACTGGGGGACGGTCGAGGAGATCGTCGAGACGGTCGACCGCGACGCGACCGGGGAACCGGGTGACGGACCGGACGGCGTCGGGGACGGCGCGACGGGGACGGGGGACGAAGCGGGCGGGACCGAGGACGGGACGGGGGGAACCGGCGACGAGGCGGGGGGTGCGGGGGACCCATGATTTCGGAGGAACTTTGGACAGCACCTATATGGGTGGTCTCCGCACACCGGAGGCGACGATGACCGTCTTGCTCGACGTGGCGAGGGCGGCGGCGGGGGTGAACGTCCTCCTCCTGCTCGTGATGGGGTGGGTGTGGCTCGGCAACTACCGGCGGCACGGCGCCAGCCACACCCTGGGGTTCCTCGTCGTGGGGGCGTTCCTCCTCGTGGAGAACGTCCTCTGGCTCTACTTCTACCTGGCCCACCCGGCGTTCGTCGGGTGGTTCGTCGACGCCGGCACGGACGTGCAGGCCGGGATGACGATGCTGTGCGGGCTGGAGCTCGTGGCGCTCGTCGTGCTGGCCCGCATCACCCTGCGCTGACCCGGGAACCCCCTGGGACGCCGCGGACCTCGGACGAACTTTGGACGGAGTTCGGAAAACGTTCTTTCGCGGACCGGGCATCCCGACGCGTATGGCGCTGACACGACGCACGATGCTCGGAGCGACCGTTGCAACCCTCCCCCTCGCGGGGTGTGCCGGCGGCAGCGGCGGGACCGCCACGACCGAGCCCGACGACGCGACGGGAACGGACCCCGACACGCCGACCGACGACGGCACCGGGATGGACGCCGCGACCGTCTCGGTCAGCGACCACCCGGAGCTCGGCGAGATCCTCGTCGGCCCCGACGACATGACGCTGTACATGTTCGACCAGGACACGCAGGGTGAGTCCGCCAGCACGTGCTACGACGGCTGTGCGGAGAGCTGGCCGCCGCTGACGGTGGAGGAGGGCGAGGAGCCAACCGCCGGCGAGGGCGTCACGGCCGAACTCACCACCTTCGAGCGCGAGGACGGCACGACGCAGGTCTCCGCCGGCGGCTGGCCGCTCTACTACTTCACCCCGGACGAGGAACCGGGCGACGTGGAGGGCCAGGGCGCCAACGACGTCTGGTGGGTGCTCCGCCCCGACGGCACGCCCGTGCGGCCGGGCGAGGAGATGACCGGGACGCCCGGCGGGATGGACGCCGCGACCGTCTCGGTCAGCGACCACCCGGAGCTCGGCGAGATCCTCGTCGGTCCGGACGGCATGACGCTGTACAACTTCGACCAGGACACGCAGGGCGAACCCGAGAGCACGTGCTACGACGGTTGTGCGGAGAGCTGGCCGCCGCTGACGGTGGAGGAAGGCGAAGAGCCCACTGCGGGCGAGGGCGTCACGGCCGAACTCACCACCTTCGAGCGCGAGGACGGCACGACGCAGGTGGCCGCGGACGGCTGGCCGCTCTACTACTTCACCCCGGACGAGGAGCCCGGCGACGCGGAGGGGCAGGGCGCCAACGACGTCTGGTGGGTGCTCCGCCCCGACGGGAGCCTGGTCAGGTCGGACGGGTCGACGGCGACGGAGACCGGCTCGGTCTACTGAGCCGCGGTCGAACCGAAAGCCCGAGGTACCGTCGCCGCGGAGGGGGGAGCGATGCGACCCGTCCCCCTCGCCGCGGGCCACGGCGGCGACCCGTGGTACGCGCTCGTGCTCGGACTCGCGGCCGTCGGCGGGGCGATCCTGCTCGGCCTGGGGCTCGCCGCCTTCCTCCGACGGGGCTCCCGGTCGTACCTCCTCGTCGCGCTCGCGCTCGGGACGCTCCTCGCGCGGACGGCGCTCGCCGTCGGCGCGACGTGGGGCGGCATCGGCGACGGCCCGCACCACCTCGGCGAGCACGCGCTCGACGTCGCGATGGCCGGGCTGGTCATCGGCGCCGTGTACTACGCACGGACCGCCGGGGGGTCGGCGTCGTGAGCGACGGCCCCGCGGACGGCCGCCCGACCCGCGAGCGCGTCGCCGCGTACCTCCGACGTCACCCCGGACTCCACTTCAACGAACTCGTCCGGCGCCTCGACCTCGCGCCGGGCCAGGCGCAGTACCACCTCCGCGGGCTCACCGCCGACGGGGGGTTCCGGCGCGAGGAGGTGTCCGGGCGGACCCACTACTTCCCGCCGGGGTTCGCCCCCGACGAGCGCCTCCTCGTCGCGTTGCTGCGCCGCGAGACCGCCCGCGACGTCTGCCTCGAACTGCTGGAGCGCCCCCGCCGGCCCGGCCCGCTGGCCGAGGACCTCGGCGTCGCGCGGAGCACGCTCGAGTGGCACCTCGACGGCCTCGTCGACGCCGACGTGGTCCGGAAGCGGCGCGACAGCAGGGGACGGGTCACCCTCGAACTCGCGGACCCCGAGGCGGCCGCGCGCGCCCTCCGGGCGGTCGAGCCCTCGGCCCCGGACCGCATGCTCGACCGGTTCACCCGGCTCGTGGACGGGCTGCTGGGGACGGAGTGACGAACGAGCCCGAGTGGCAGTCCGGCGGTCCCGCACCGTCCGATACGAACCGGTGTGGCGGGCCGTATCGTAGCGGGCCGCCGGCGACGGAGTCCGCCGGCCCCGACGCCGTCGGCCTCGTCGGGGGTTTCCTCCTCGGCTTCGTGGCGTTCTCGGCGGCCGTCGGCCTCGCGCGGCTACTCGCCTGAGCGGACCCCCCGCGGACCGCGGTTCCGACGACCCCGTGCGCGGCGCGTTCGACGCGCACACCACAACCCCCTTTCGTGGGGGCCGCCTACCGCCGCCGATGACCGACCGCGACGGGGTGGACCCCCGCGCCGGGCCGCCGGATCCCGACCCCTCGACCGGCGGGGACGGCGAGGGCCTCTCGCGCCGCGCGTTCGCGAAGGCCGCCGTGGCCGCCGGCGGCGCGGCCGCCCTTTCGGCGTGCGTCGAGCGCCTCCGGCCCGACGAGCCGATCCCTGACGGCGACGGCGCCGACGCGCACCCGACCGGCCAGCACGAGTGGAACGGGTTCCTCCGGACCGACGAGGCGGGCAACCACCAGCTCCCGCGCCACCACACGTTCCTCTACTGTTCGCTCCCCGGCGACGGTCCGCCGGGCTCGGACGCCCGCTCGACCGTCGCGGACGCGCTCGATCCGCTCGACGAGGCGTTCGCGTGGGGACCGGAGGGGCTGCTCCACTCGGTCGGCTACTCGCCGGCGTACTTCGGCCGCTACGACGGGTCGCTCCCGGACTCCGTGGACCTCCCGCGCCCCGAGCCGCTCGCGCCGTTCGAGACGCCGACGTTCGACGAGCAGGACCTGCTCGTCCACCTCGCCTCCGACCGACCCGACGCGCTGCTGTCGGCCGAGGAGGCGCTGACCGGCGAGCGGGGCTCGGCCAACGACGTGGAGTTCCCGGACGCGCTGACCGACGCCGTGACCGTCGAGTCGCGCCGGACCGGGTTCATGGAGGTCGGCAGGCCCCACGAGGAGGGCGACGACCTCGCCGGGGTGCCACAGCCGAACCCCATCCCCGAGGACGCGCCGCTGTTCATGGGGTTCGTCGCCGGCCTGCGCGCGAACCAGGCGACCGAGTCGTACGTCACCCTCCCCGACGGCCCGTTCGCCGGCGGCACCACGAAGGCCGTCTCGAACTGGCGCCAGCGCCTGAACGACTGGTACGGCGAACAGGACCCGGACCAGCGCGTGACGGAGATGTTCTCGCCCGGTCACGCCGCCGAGGGGCTGGTCGAGGGCGCGGGCCAGAACCTCGGCGACGACAGCGGCGTCGACGACGTCCTCGACGTGGTCGCCGACGCGAAGGAGCACGGCCGCGTCGGGCACGCCCAGAAGGCCGCACGGGCGAACCGCGACGACGAGGGGAACGTAAAGCTGCTCCGCCGGCACGTCGAGTCAACCGACGACGACGAGGCGAGCCTCCACTTCCCGGCGCTCCAGCGGGGCATCTCCGACTTCGAGGAGGTTCGCCGCGCGATGAACGGCACGGACGCGGCCGAGGCGACGCCGGCGGTCCGCCAGCGGGTGAACAACGGCATCCTCGAGTACATCTTCGTCCGGCGGCGTGGCTACTTCCTCGTCCCGCCCCGGAACCTGCGGGCGCTGCCGCGGCCCGACGGGAGCGCGTGACGGGACCGACGCCGTCCGTCGTCCGACCGCCGCCTGCAGGTTCGACGCCCGACCTCCGCGGGCCACGCCGGACGCGTGCCGGGTACAGACCTATCCCGCTGGCGACCGAACGTCCGCGGGGTAGCGATGGAGACGAAACTGGAGACGGTTCGAACGCTGCAGGACCTGCTCGCGGAGGGGGACGAGCTGTGGATCGTCTGCCACAACAACCCCGACCCCGACTGCCTCGCGAGCGCGCTCGCGCTGGGGCACATCGCCGCCGACGTGGGGATCGACGAACAGCACATCCTCTACTGCGGCGCCATCTCCCACCAGCAGAACCGCGCCTTCGTCAACCTCCTGGAGATCGATCTCCGGCCGTTCGACCCCGACGACGTGGTCGACCGTCCGGAGGGCTCGCTGCTCGCGCTCGTCGACCACTCCGTCCCCGGGGCGAACAACGAGATACCGGCGGGCACGCCCGTCGACGTCGTCATCGACCACCACGAGGCGGAGGGGATCCGCGCCCGATTCGTCGATCATCGCGAGGCGATCGGCGCGACGTCGACCATCCTCACCGAGTACCTCGACGCGCTCGACGTCGAGTTCGAACCCCTCCTCGCGACCGCGCTCCTGTTCGCGATCCGGCGGGAGACGCTGGGGTTCCTCCGGGGCGCCACGCGGGCGGAGTACGCTGCGGGGGGAACGCTCCACGAACACGCTGACCTGAACCTGCTCCGGCAGCTGGCGAACCCGTCGGTCAGCGGCGCGACCATCGACGCCATCGCCGACGCCATCGACAACCGCACGGTCCGCGGGTCGGTGCTCGTCTCGTACGTCGGGCGGACGACCGAACGGGACGCCCTCCCGCAGGCCGCGGACTACCTCGCGTCCCTCGAGGGCGTCGAGACGACGGTCGTCTTCGGCATCGTCGAGGACACGGTCCAGCTCAGCGGCCGTTCGACGGACGCCCGCGTCCACATCGGCGACGTCCTCCGGGAGACGTTCGCCGACGTCGGGAGCGCCGGCGGCCACCGGGAGATGGCGGGCGGGGAGATACCGCTCGGGCTCTTCGCCGATCAGGTGGACGAGGACGACCAGCTCGTCGACATCGTCGAGCGGATCATCCTCGGACGACTCGTGAACGCGCTCAACCTCGCCGACGACGGCGACGACGGGCGCGACGCCGACGCCGCCGGATGACGGGTTCAGCGGACGTCGCGCCCGGCGAACCACAGTTCGCTCACGCCCACCAGCACCAGCGTCGAGGCGAGCAGGATGGCCGCGCCCGCGAGGTCGTACGTCCCCTCCACGAGCACGGCCGTCGGGTCGTAGTACCGCATCGGCGCGAGCGCGCCGAGCCACGCGTAGTCCGTGTTGGCGACGGCGGTGTCGACGAGGAAGAGGCCGAACAGCGCCGCGAGCGCGACCCGCTGGGCGACGCTCTCGCGGTCGAAGACGACCGAGGCGAGCAGCCCCACGCTCGCGGTCGACAGGAGGTACGGCACCGACAGGGCGTGGACGGCGACGAGATCCGCGATCGAGATCGGGTCGTCGACGAGCGCGGTCCCAGCGTAGACGGCGACCGGAACGACGGCGTTGAGCACCGCGATCGGGACGAGGAGCGACAGGAACTTCTCGGAGACGACGCGAGAGCGGGTCACCGGCAGCGAGAGCAGCAGGTCCATCCGGCCCCGCTCGACGTCCCCGGCGACGAGACCCGCGGCGGCGTACGCGAAGTAGAGCCCCAGCAGGAGCACCCAGCCGAACGCGTACACTTCGGTCGCGAGGAACCCCTCGATGGTGCTCAGCGTGGCGACGCCGAACGCCTCCCGCAGCGCCGGCGGGAACGCCCGGACGTACTCGTCGAGGTCCACCGACGACGAGACGGACGGGAACATCGCGACGTACAGCGCCACGAGCGCGCTCATCCCGACCGCGAGCGCGACCGACCCCTTCACGCGCTTGCGGCCCTCGTACCCCGCGAGTTCAAACATCCGCGCCACCTCCCTCGGCGGGGACTGCATCCGGGTCCGCGGCGTCCCCCGCGTCGTCGGCGTCGGCCACCCGGTCTCCACCGGCCCCGCCGTTGCCGGCCTCCGCGCCGTAGAAGCGCATGAACGCGTCCTCCAGGGGAGCTTCCTCGACGGTGAGATCGACCAGGTCGAACCGGTGGAGGCGAGCGAGCAGGCGGTTCACCTCGCCGGTGTAGGTGAAGGAGAGTTCGGTGACTGCGTCGCCGTCGCCGTCGTGAACCTCGACGTCGTGGGTCCCCTCGAAGTCGACGTCGGACGGGACGATAGCCTCCGCGGCCCGCGCGTGGACCGCCTTCCCGCTCCGGTCGAGCAGGTCCCCTACGCTCTCGACGGTGACGAGGCGACCGTTCCGGAGCACGCCGACCCGGTCGCAGACCCGCCGGACCTCGCCGAGCACGTGCGAGGAGAAGAACACCGTCCGCCCGCGGTCGCGCTCGGCGCGGACGAACTCCTCGAACCGGCGCTGCATCAGCGGGTCGAGCCCCGAGGTCGGCTCGTCGAGGATCACGAGCTCCGGGTCGTGCATGAACGCCTGCACGATGCCGAGTTTCTGCTCGTTGCCGGTCGAGTACTCCCGGACCGGCCGGTCGAGCGGCGGGTCGAACAGGTCCAGCAGCTCCGCGCGCCGCTCGCCGCCCTTGATCGACCCGTGCAGGTCGAGGATCTCCCGGCCCGTCGCGGTCGCGTCGAACGCGGGGTTCGCCGGCAGGTACCCGATCCGGCGCTTCGCCGCCACGAGCGCCGACTCGTCGCGAACGTCCGCGCCGAGCACCGCGGCGGTGCCGTCCGTCGGCGCCTGGAGGCCCAGCAGCGTCCGGATGGTCGTCGTCTTCCCCGCGCCGTTCGGGCCGAGGAAGCCGAACACCTCGCCCGACTCGACCGATAACGAGAGCGAGTCGACCCCCCGGACGTCCCCGTACTCCTTCGTCAGGCCGGCGACGTCGATGGGATCCATGGCCGACCGTTCCGGTCGTGACTGCATATCGTTTTCGGTCACGAGTTCATGACCGATGACCGTCTCGTTTATGGAGTCCCGAGCCGAATCGTCCCCATGCGCGGGTTCAGCGACGAGGAGCGCGAGCGGATCAGGGAGGAACTCGTCGAGACGGGGCGGGAACTGCTGGCCACCTACGGCCCGGAGAAGACGAACGTCGCGGACGTCACCGAGCCGGTCGGCATCGCCAAGAGCACCTTCTACCGCTTCTTCGACTCCAAGGCGGACCTGTACCTCGAGGTGTTCCTGCGGGAGAGCGAGGCGTTCGAGGCGCGCGTCGAGGCCGAACTCGAGGGGGTCGAGGAGCCGCGGGAGGGGCTCGAGCGGCTGTTCCGGTGCTACGCCGGGTTCGCCGAGGAGAACGTCCTCGTCCAGCGGACGATGGCGAGCGGGGGGTACCGCGACCTGTTCGGCGACGTGTCCCCCGAACGGATGGAGGAGTATCGGGCGGAGGGAATGGCCGCGTACACGCCGTTCGTCGAGCGCTTCCGGGGGGAGGGGAGCGGCCCGCTGGCGGACCTCGACCCGGCGACGGTGCTCGGCGTGATGGGGACGATCGGGCTCCTCGTCCTCCACCGTGAGGACTACGAGCAGTACGGCGAGGGCTACTACGAGGCGGTCCGCGAGGCGCTCGTCACCTCCCTCGCGCGGGGGCTGACGGCCGAGGAGGCCTGAGGAACCGGCGAGCGACCGGGTGGTCGGGGAGCGACGGGAGCGCGGCGGCGGAGCCGCCGGGGGGACGCCCTTCGAGAGGCGGACCAGAACCGCCTTCCCCCAGAGGCGTATACGGGGCGGCATGGAGAGACGAAGGTTCCTCCGGGCGGCCGGCGCCGCCGGCCTCGCCGGAACCGTCGCCGTTTCGGGGTGTCTCGGCGGGTCGAACGGGAACGAGGCCGACGGCTACCCGCCGACCCAGGAGGACACGCCCGATGAGCAGTCCGTCGACGTCGAGGGGTTCGAGACGGTCGACGTCGAGGGGACCGCCGTCCAGCTCGCGCCGATCGACGCCGCGTACTACTGGTACGGCCGCCGCGAGGCCCGGTTCGTCGACGCGCGCGGCCGGTCCCAGTACGACCGGTCGCGCGTCCTCGGCGCGGCGCTCAGCCCCGCGCCGGACGGGGGGTCGAACGACCCGACCGCCGACTGGCCCGCGGACGACCGGATCGTCTGCTACTGCGGGTGTCCCCACCACCTCTCCTCGCTCCGGGCGGCGACGTTCATCGAGAACGGCTACGAGGACGTCTACGTCATCGACGAGGGGTTCTGGGAGTGGCACGAGCGCGGCTACCCGATGGCCGGCAGCGAGGTCGAAGGACAGCCGGCCTCCTACGAGATCCGCGGGCGGGTCGGACCCGCCCACGCCGGCGGGATGGCCTGGGCGTGGCACGACGAGTCGGGCCAGCGCGAGGCGGCGCCGATCGACGCGGACGGGAGCTACCTGCTCGAACTCAAGTTCTCGGGGCTCACGCGGTCCTCACCGATCCGCGTCGAGACGCCCGCCTACGAGTTCGAGGCCCCGCTGGCCGACCTCCTCTCGACGACCGTGACCGGGCCGGACGCGTAGCTCCAGTTCGGGTCGAGCGGTCGGCGAGGGGACGTGCCGGACGGGAGTCGACCCGGACGGCCACGAACCGCGCCGGCCGACGTTCGAGAGGCGTACCAGAACCCCCTTTCCCCGGAGGGCGCAAAGCGGGTGCATGGACAGACGCACGTTCCTCCGGGCCGCCGGGGGCGCCGGACTCGCCGGGACGGCCGCGACCGCGGGCTGTCTCGGCTTCGAACTCTCGCAGGGCGGCGTCCCGCCCGTGCCCGAGAACCGCCCCGACGCCGTCTACCATCCGAGCCACGTCGAGGGGATGGAGATGGCCGGGATGGGGGGCGGCGGCGACTACCAGGTGGCAGTGACGTACTCGTTCCCGCACCGCTTCTGGAACGTGAACGGCGAGTCGGTCGAGCGGACGGACATCCAGGAGGACGACGCCGTCCACCTGATGACGGCCGTCTGGGACCCCGACACCGGACAGGTCCTCCCCGAGACCGGGCTCTCCGTCGAGATCCTGCAGGGCGAGGAACTCGTCTCCCAGGAGGTGATCTACCCGATGCTCTCCCAGCCGATGGGCTTTCACTACGGCGCGAACTTCCCGCTCCCCGGCGACGGAACCTACACCGTCCGCGCGGACGTCGGCGCGGTGGGGACCCGGAAGACCGGCGAGTTCCGGGGGAAGTTCACGGAACCGGCGAGCGCCGACGTCGAGTTCGAGTACGACGAGTCGGAGGTCAACGACATCGAGTTCGAGACGCTCGAGAACGCGGGCGAGGAGGGCGCCGTCGACCCGACGTCGATGGACATGCTGCCGTCCTCGGCCGCGCCCGCGGTCGAGGACCTCCCGGGCGAGGTGCTCGGCGAGGCGACCAGCAACGACGCCGTGCTCGTCGCGACGCTGCTCGACTCGCCGCCCGCCGGCATCGACGAGGAGGACTCGTACCTCGCCGTCTCCGCCCGGACGCCGTACAACCGGATGCTGATCCCCGCGATGGCGCTGGAGGCGACGCTGACGCGCGGGGGCGAGTCCGCCTTCGACGGCGAACTGACGGCGACGCTCGACCCCGACCTCTCGTACCACTACGGCGCCGTCGTCGACGGGGTGGAGGCGGGGGACGAACTCGAACTGACGCCGACCGTCTGGCCCCAGACCGCCAGACACGAGGGGTTCGAGACGGCCTTCGGCGCGCTGCTGGGCGGGATGCCGCCCGCGACCATCTCGGTCGGGGACTGAGCACCGCGCGACGGGGCGTCCCGCTCGTCGTTCCCCGACGCTGTCGTTCGCCCCGGGTGGTCGACCGATCGGGGCCGCGTATCGGGATGCGAGACCCCGACGTCGTCGCCGGCTCGGGGTGCGTCAACCCGTAACTAACGTCGTTCTTTGAGACATCCGAACGTATTACTACTGACACGTGATGGTCCGAACGTGACGGCGATCAGAACCGAGGGACTGACGAAACGGTACGGGGACGTCGCCGCCGTCCGCGACGTGGACCTGGAAGTCGACCGGGGAGAGGTGTTCGGCTTCCTCGGCCCGAACGGCGCCGGCAAGTCTACCACGATCGACATGCTGCTGGACTTCGTCCGGCCGACCGGCGGCGAGATACGCGTCCTCGGCCACGACCCCCGAAGCGACCCACGAGCCGTTCGCGAGCGCGTCGGAATCCTTCCGGAGGGGTACGACCTCTACGACCGCCTGTCCGCTCGCAGGCACGTCGCGTTCGCGACGGAACTCGAGGGGAGCGACGACGACCCCGACGCCGTCCTGGCGCGCGTCGGTCTCGCCGACGACGCCGACCGCGCAGTCGGCGGCTTCTCGAAGGGAATGCGCCAGCGGCTCGCGCTGGCGATGGCGCTGGTCGGCGAACCGGACCTCCTCGTCCTCGACGAGCCATCCGGCGGCCTCGACCCGAACGGCGCGACGGTGCTGCGCGACCTCGTCCGGGAGGAGGCGGACCGCGGCGCAGCCGTGTTCTTCTCCAGCCACCTCATGGACCAGGTCGAAGCGGTCTGTGACCGGGTCGGGATCATGAATCGGGGTGAACTCCTCGCCGTGGACACGGTCGACGGCCTGCGCTCGACGTCTGGCTCCGCGTCAACTCTGGTGGTGTCGGTCGACGAGGTCCCGGACGTCTCCGGTCTCACCGTCACCGACGGGGTCAGCGACGTGGCAGTCGAGGAGGGGGCGTTGCGGATCGCCTGTTCCGATCCCGGCATCAAAGCCGACGTCATCTCGCGCATCGAGGACGCGGGGGCGTCCGTGACCGACATCGACGTCGAGGAGACGGATCTGGCGGACCTCTTCGCCGAGTACACGAACGAGGCGCGCGCTCGGGAGGTGGACGCGTGACGTCCGCGGCACTCGCCATCGCGAGGAAGGAGTTCGAGGACGCCGCCCGTTCGAAGCTCCTGTGGGGGCTCACGCTGGTGTTGCTCCTCGTGACGGTTCCGAGTTTCTACGGCATGACGAGCACCCCGTTCATCGACGGCGCCGTCGACGCCACCGAGTGGCTTCCGGGCGCGTTCGAGAACTTCGTGGCTCCGCTCGCGATTATCGCGGCCTACCGGGCGGTCGTCGGCGAACGCGAGTCCGGGAGCCTCCGGGTGCTGTTCGGCCACCCCGTCACTCGCCGGGACGTCGTCGCCGGCAAGGTGCTCGGGCGGGTGGCGCTGGTCGGAGTCGTGCTGCTCGTCGCGACGCTCGGCCTCGGCGCCGCCGTCGTCGCGGCCTACGGAACTATCCCCGCGAGGTTGTTCGCGACGATGTCGGCGTACGTCGTGGCGTACGGCGCCGTTTGGACCGCGGTCACCGTCGGCGTCTCCGCGGCAGCCCCCTCACGGCTACGGGCCATCGCCGGCATGCTCGGCCTCTTCCTGTTCTTCGGTCCGTTCCAGCTCTGGAGGAACCTCGGCGTCCCGCTCGTCGCACTGGTGGTCACTGGAAGCGCGTCGACCGCCGGCATCAGCCAACTCGATCCGAGCACGTGGCCGACGTGGTACCTCTACGCCCAGCGGCTCAACCCGATGCGGAACTTCATGATGGGCCGGGAGTTCGTCGGAAGCCTCGCCGATCCGTCGATCGGCTACCTCGGCGGCATCCGGGTCCAGTTGTTCGGCTTCGCGGTGCTTCTCGCGTGGGCCGCGGTCCCGCTGGCGGTCGGCTACTGGCGGTTCGAACGGGCCGACCTCACCTGACCGACGAGCCCCCGTACCCGACCGGGCAGACGGGCCCCCGTACCCGGGGTGTGGCTTTCGTCCGGAGGGCCTCGAACCGCGACGTGTCCGATGGAGCACCGTGGTGCCGGACGGGGCCGAGGCCATCGTCCGACCCGGGGGTGACCGGCACAACTCCGTCCTACCGTCCGTACACGGGTGCTAACAATCCGTGCTCCGCCGGAACGTCCGACCCGAATGTCGAGTCCCGAGAACGGGACCGGACGGCTCCCGGTGGCGATCCCGTGGTCGTCGCCGACGGTCCGCGTCGCCCTCCTGAGCACGCTGCTGGCGCCGCTCGGGGTGCCGCTCATCAGCCCCGCGCTGCCGACCATCCGGGACGCCCTCCTGCTCACGGACGCGCAGGCGAGCCTGCTCGTCTCGACGTACTTTCTCACCGGCATCGTCCTCTCGCCGTTCATCGGACTGCTCGCGGACCGGATCGGCCGGCGGCGCGTGCTCGTCCCGTCGCTGTTCGTCTTCAGCCTCGCCGGCGCGTCCATCGCGCTCGGGCCGCGGTTCGAACTCGTCCTCGCCGTCCGGGTCGTCCAGGGAACCGCCGCCGCCGCGCTGTTCATCACGACCGTCACGCTCATCGCCGACACCGTCGAGGGGATCCAGCGCAACACCGTCCTCGGGGTGAACACCGCGGTGCTCTCGGCGGGGGCGGCCGTCTACCCCCTCGTCGGCGGGGCGCTGGCGTCGATCTCCTGGAACGCGCCGTTCGCCGCCTACCTCCTCGGCCTCCCGGTCGCGCTGTTCGCCCACCGGGTGCTACCCGAACCGGCGCGCGAGCGTGAGACGCGCACCCTCGCGTACCTCCGGCGGGTCGCGTCCGCGCTGCCGGCGCGGGACGCGACGGCGCTGTATGGGTCCGCGTTCCTCGTCGAACTGCTGCTGTTCGGCTCCGCGCTGACGGCCGTGCCGTTCGTGCTCGCGGGGACCTACGGGCTCTCTCCCGTCGTCATCGGCGGGGTCGTGACGCTGGCGGAGGTCGCCTCGGTCGTCACGTCCGCGCTGAACGGCAGGTTCGCCGGGCGGTTCACGAACGCCGGCATCGTCGCCGCCGGCTTCGTCGGCATCGCCGTCGGCCTCGTCTCCGCCGGATGGGCGCCGAGCGCCCCGGCGCTCGTCGTCGCGACGGTCGTGCTCGGCGCCGGATGGGGGACGGTGCTCCCCTCGCTCGACGCCGGCGTGAGCGACGCCGTCCCGACGCGGTTCCGCGCCGGGGCGCTGAGCCTCCGGAACAGCACGACGTTCCTCGGGCGGGCGCTCGGACCGGTGCTGTTCGCGACGCTCGCGGTCGGACGGGGGTACCGGCCGCTGCTGCTGGCCGCCGGGGTGGGCGCGCTCGCGTTCGCGCCGCTCGTGGTGATTCTATCACGGTGACGACGGCGGGAACCGACCTCAGGCGGTCGACTCCGTCGCCTCCGCCGGAGTCGCCGTGTCGGCCGGACCCGCAGGGTCCTCGGGCGAGATGCCCGCCAGCCGCATCGCGTTCGCCGTCACGGCGGTCGTCATCCCCGCGTCGCCGACGAGTACGGCCGCCCAGATGGGGACCAGCCCGAACGGGACGGCGAGCGCGAGCGCCGCCTTCGCCGCGAGGCTCGTCCAGACGTTCTGCCGGATGATGCCGTTCCCGCGGTTCGCGAGTTCGTACAGGTACGGGAGCTTCGTGAGGTCGTCGGCCAGCAGGGCGATGTCGGCGGTCTCGAGCGCCGTGTCGGTGCCCGCGGCGCCCATCGCGACCCCGACCGTCGCGGTCGCCAGCGCCGGCGCGTCGTTGATGCCGTCGCCGACCATCGCCACGGTTCCGTGCTCGGCCATCAGCTCCTCGACGGCCGCGACCTTCTCCTCGGGGAGCAGCGCGGCGCGGTACTCGTCGACGCCGATCTCCCCGGCGATGGCGCGGGCGGTCCGGTCGTTGTCGCCGGTGAGCATGGCGGTGGCGACGCCGGCCTCGCGGAGGCGCTCGACGGTCCGCCGTGCCTCGGGGCGCACCTCGTCGGCCACGGCGATGACCCCCTCGAGTTCGTCCTCGGTCCCCACCAGCACGACCGTCTTGCCCTCCGACTGGAGCGCCGGCACGGTGTCCTCCAGCAGGTCGAGACAGTCGTGTCGCTCGCAGAGCCGTCGGGTGGTTCGGGTGACGACGCCGCCGTCGGTGGCGGCGTGGACGTGCGAGAGGTCGAAGCCGAGCTCCTCGAACAGCCCGGGCTTGCCGGCGTAGTGCTGGCGGCCGTCGAGTTCGGCGGCGACCCCCTTGCCGGTGATGCTCTCGAAGCCGGAGATCTCGCGGTCGTCGGCCGTCTCCGCTGCTCCCGACGCGCCGGCCGCCACGACCCCGGGCGCCGGGGACCCGTCCTCCGCCGGTCCGGTCGCCGACCCGTTCCGCTCGGCGTGTTCGACGATGGCGTCGCCGATGGGGTGCTCGGAGCGGAGCTCCAGCCCGCGGGCACACTCCAGCACCTCGGCCTCCGACCGGTCCCCGAGCGGGATCACGTCGGTGACGGCGAGTTCGCCCCGGGTCAGCGTGCCCGTCTTGTCGAACGCCACCGCGTCGACCTCGCCCATCGCCTCCAGGTGGTCGCCGCCCTTCACGAGCACGCCGTTTCGCGCGGCGCTCGTGAGCCCGGAGACGACCGTGACGGGCGTCGAGATGACGAACGCACACGGACACGCGAGCACGACGAGCGTCAGCCCGTACACGACGTACGTCTGCCAGCCCAGCCCGAACGCGAGCGGCGGGACGACCGCGAGCAGGACGGCCGCCGTCACGACGACGGGCGTGTAGTAGCCCGCGAAGCGCTCGACGAACTGCTCGCGCTCGGTCCGGTTCGCCTGGGCGTCCTCCACGAGTTCGACGATGCGGGCGAGAGTGTCCTCCCCGGCCTCGGAGGTGACCTCCACCTCGAGGTACCCCTCCTCGTTGACGGTGCCGGCGAACACCCCGTCGTCGACGGTCTTGTCCACCGGGACGCTCTCGCCGGTCACCGGCGCCTGGTTCACCGCGCTCGCGCCGTCGAGGACGACCCCGTCGCGGGGGATCTTCTCGCCGGGACGCACGACGACCGTCTCGCCCACCTCGACGACGTCGGCCGGGACGGTCACCTCCTCGCCGTCCCGGAGCACCGTCGCTTCGTCGGGCGAGAGGTCCATCAGCTCCCGGAGCGAGGTGCGCGCGCGGTCGATGGCGTACTCCTCCAGCAGCTCCGAGACGCCGAACAGCGTCGCGAGCATCGCGGCCTCGAAGTAGAACGGCTCGGCGAAGCCGACGCTCACGGCGACCGCGCCGGCGATGGCGACGCTCATCAGCAGGTCCATGTCGAGGCTGCGGTTCACGAGCGAGTAGTAGCCGTTCCGGAACACGGTCGCGCCCGCCAGCGCCACGGCCCCGAGGTAGAACAGGTAGCCCAGGACCAGGTCGACGCCGACGACGCCGACCGTCGGCCCCGTCGCGCCGGTGAGCGGGTTCGCCAGCAGGAACCCGCCCGCGGTCAGCCCGGCGGCGAGCCACGTGGCGATCGCGCGCCTGCTCCGCCAGACGCTCTCGCGGTCGGGCGCCTCCTCGTCCCCGTCGGCGGAGGTGCCGGTCACCTCGTAGCCGGCCGCCTCGACGGCCGAGACGAGGTCGTCGACGTCGGTCCGGTCGGGATCGTAGCGCACGACGACGGTCCCCGTCGTCGGCAGCGTGTCGGCCTCGCGGACGCCCTCGACGCCCGAGAGGGCGTTCCCGACCGTCCCCGCGCAGGAGGCACAGTCCATCGAGGGCACCGAGAGGCGGAGCGTCCCGTCGCCGCCGTCGGCGACGACCTCGTAGCCGGCCGCCTCCACGCGCTCGACGACCGCGTCGGCGTCCGCCCGGTCGCGGTCGTACGTGACGCGCAGTCGGCCGGTCGTCGGCCGCGGGTCGACCCCCCGGACGCCGTCGAGCTTGGAGACGCTCGACTCCACCTTGCCGGCACAGGACGGACAGTCCATCTCCGGCACCGAGAGCTCTAGCTCCGCCCGCGACCCGGCGGCGTCGCTTCCCCCCTCGCCCGCCGACGAGCCGGCCTCCGCGTCGTCGGGCGGCCCGGTCGATCGATCCGTCGAGTCGGTCATCACCGGAGGTCGGCGCCGCGCGAGTATTAAACTGGCTGCTACCGACCGGCGGATATTGAGTAGTCTTTACTAGTTTTCTCGCGCTCCATTAATAACTCTCCCGGCGGACCTGAGCCGCCCGAGGCCGACGGCGGGTGGCCGCGCCGCGGGTCGAAGGCAACCGGGGAGAGCCGCTGGCCGCGAGCGGCTCAGCGGAGCCGCTTGTACAGTTTCGCGGCGGCCTTCATGTCCCAGCTTCCCCGGTTCAGCGCCTGGTACCTGCGGAGTTCGGGCGCGAACTTGGCCTTGTACGTACAGAGGTCCGGGTTGTTCGCGCCGAGGAGGTCGTAGGCGGTGCAGCCGCGGGCCTTCGCCGCCCGGAACGCGTGCCAGTACATGAGGTCGTAGACGGGGACGGGCAGGGAGACGTCGGCGGCCGACTGCCAGCCGTACACGGTGCCGTCGTGTTCGAGGGACACCTCCCCGCCGCAGAACTCCCCCTCGTATCGGCAGACGTGGGCGTGGACGACCCCGTCAGGGAGTTCCGACAGGAGGCTCGAGACGAACGAGGGCGTGACGTTGTAGTCGGCGTCCTTCCGCTCGTGGAGGGCGGCCGCCTCCTCGATGATCCGTTCCACCTCGCCGGCGTCCGCCCGCGATATCTCGAGGCCGTCGGCGTCCGTCCGCAGGGTCCTGCGGAGGCTCTTGCTGAACGTCGCCAGCAGGTCCCCCTCGTCGGCGGTCAGGTCGAGCACGTAGGTGTAGCGGGGCGTCGCGTCGTAGCCGGCCCAGAGGAACGGCCGCTCGTCGTCGTACGCGGGGTTCGTCCGGACGTTGACGTACCGCGGGTCGAACTCGCGGTCGACCGCCCCGAGCACCGCCTCGACGAACCGTCGGTTGCGCTGCTCGCGCTTGCGCGGCTTCAGCTTCCCGGCGTTCAACGGAACCGGCCCGAGGTAGTGGACCTTCAGGTCGGGCGGCGGCGAGAACGCCGCGGCGAACGGCCCCTTCCGCATCTCGAAGACGGGGAACAGACCCACGGGTTCCTGCCCCCTGTAGCCGACGTACGGGTGGAGCCGCGCGCCGACGTGGTCGGCACACGTCGTCAGGAACTCGTAGCGGTGGAACGGCGACGCCTGATCGCTCCCCGCCAGGAGCTCGTTCCACGACGCCCCGTCGGCCATCTCCTCGACGTCGATGCTCATCCGGCGACCTCCGCGAACGGGACCGCCGTCTCCGGACCCGAGCGCTCGGACGGCCGAGGACCGACGGAGCCGCCGCCGAGTGACCTCCCGAACGACCGGCCGGGCCCGGGGAGATAGCGTCGGGATATCCCGATCATTACCGCAAGAGGGGAGAGAGGATGGCTTTGTTATGGGCCGATTATCCCGAGCGGACTAGCTATCGGCGAGTTGGAAGCGAGTTAGTTACCGCATCCGAGCCGGCCGCGGGCGAACCCGGGCGTCCGACGCCCCGTCGACGACGAACACAAGTCAGCCTTCACTACGACCAGTTCATTCAAGTTCGGCTCCGCCGACCCCGAAGGCATGTACTCGAGTCGCGGCACGACGTTCGCGCTCGCGGCGGGCACGACGCGCACCGCCACGATCCCCGGCATCAGCGCCGCCGGCGCCGACGCGGACCTCCGGGTTCACACGCCGAGCGCGGACGCGGAACTGCTCGCGTTCGGGCGCACGGTCAGCGCGCCCGTCGTCCCGGTCAGCCCGACCGGATGCCCGACGCCGGCCGTCGTCACGCGGGCGGCTTTCGAGGCCCTCGGCGGGGGGGCCACGGGGGGCGAGATCGCGGGAGTGGCGGGCGACCCCCTTCGCACGCTCGTGCTCGACTGCGGGCTCGCGCGCCCCACCGCGGCGCCGACGGTCGACCTCGGCGCGACGCCGGGCGCCGACGTCCGCGAACCGGTCGCGGTCCCCGACGCGGGGTCGACCGTCGAGCGCGCCAGGGAGGTGGGCCGTGCGCTCCACGGCGATCGACTGATCGTCGGCGAGACGGTGCCGGGCGGCACGACGACCGCGATGGGCGTGCTCGCCGCGCTCGGCGAGCGCCCCGCCGTCTCCTCGTCGTTCCCCGAGAACCCCCTCGAACGCAAGCGCGAGGTCGTGGACGCGGGGCTCGCCGCCAGCGACCTCGCCCCGGGCGGCTGCTCGGGCGACCCGCTCCGTGCGATCCGGCTGCTCGGCGACCCGACGCTCGCGGGCGTGACCGGCCTCGTCGCGGGCGCGCTGGACGCCGGACTGGGCGTGACCCTCGCCGGCGGGACCCAGCTCGCGACCGCCGGGCTCCTCCTCCGGCACGCCGGCGTCGACGACCCGCTGGCGCTCGCGACGACCTCGTTCGTCGCGGACGACGACTCCGCCGACGTCGTCAGCCTGGCCGCGGACGCCGACCTCGACCTGACCGTCACCGACCCCGGCTTCGCGGACGACCACCCGGCGATGGCCGCCTACCGCCGGGGCGAGGCGAAGGAGGGCGTCGGGATGGGCGGCGCGCTCGCGCTCGCGGACGAGGCCGACGCGCTCGCCGCGGCGAGGGAGCGGCTGGTCGCCGTGTACGACCGCGTCGTCGGTGACGGTTCGACGGACGATGGTTCGGCGAGTGACGGCGAGGACGGGCGGGACGGCCAGGACGATGGGGACGGCGCAGAGGTGGAGGCCCGATGAAGGGCGTCGTCCTCGGGGGCACCGCGTCCGGCGTCGGCAAGACGGTCGCCACGCTCGCGGTCTGTCGGGCGCTCGCCGCGGAGGGACACGCCGTCCAGCCGGCGAAGGCCGGGCCGGACTTCATCGACCCGGGCCACCACGAAGCGGTGACCGGCGTCCCCTCGCGGACGCTCGACTGTTGGCTCGAAAGGGAGGACGGCCTCCGGCGGAACTACCACCGCGGCGAGGGCGACGTCTGCGTCGTCGAGGGCGTGATGGGCCTGTACGACGGCGACGGCTCCAGCACCGCGATGGTCGCCGAGGCGCTCGAGCTCCCGGTCGTGCTCGTCGTCGACGCGAGCGCCGGCATGGAGAGCGTCGCCGCGACGGCGCTGGGGTTCCGGGAGTTCGCCGCCCGGGCCGGCCGGGAGATCGACGTCGCCGGCGTGCTCCTCCAGCGCTGCCACGGCGGCCGGCACGAGCGGGGCATCCGCGAGGCGCTCCCGGACGACATCGGGTACGTCGGCCGGATCCCGCCGGACGAGGACCTGGCCGTGCCGGACCGCCACCTCGGCCTCCACATGGGCTCGGAGGCACCGGTCCCCGGGGACGCGCTCGACGCCGCGGCCGAGCACGTCGAGGCGGATCGGCTCCTCGAGCTCGCCCGGGAGCCGCCTCGCGCCGACCCGTCGAAGCCGGCTTCTCCCCGCACGGACGCCACCGTCGCCGTCGCGAGCGACGGCGCCTTCGCGTTCCGCTACCCTGCGACGGTCGAACGGCTCCGCGAGCGCGCGACCGTTCGGACGTTCTCGCCGGTCGCGGACGACCCGCTGCCCGACTGCGACGCGGTCTACCTCCCCGGCGGCTACCCCGAACTCCACGCCGAGGCGTTGGCGGGGAGCGACGCGCTGGCGACGCTGGCCGACCGCGCCGCCGAGGGGCTGCCCGTGCTGGGGGAGTGTGGCGGGCTGATGGCGCTGGCCGAGTCGCTCACGACCGTCGACGGGGACACCCACGCGATGGCCGGGGTGCTGCCGGGGGACGTGCGGATGCGGGAGCGGTACCAGGCGCTCGACCATGTGGAACTGGAGGCACGCGAGGACGCCCTGACGGCGCCCGCGGGCGGTCGGCTCCGCGGCCACGAGTTCCACTATTCGAGCCTGGACGCCCCCGCCGACGTCCGGTTCGCGTTCGACGTGCGCCGCGGGGACGGCATCGACGGCGACCACGACGGCCTGACCGAGCACCGGACGCTCGGGACGTACTGTCACGTCCACCCCGAGAGCGGGGCGTTCGACGCGTTGTTGGATTCGCTTTGAGCGCGAGTAGTCGGACCACACGCTGTGAAGCAGTTCCCGAAAGCCCCCGCGGCTGTCGGCTCGGTGCGACTGCTGCGCTCCTCGCGCTCGCTCCGCTCGCGCTGCGGTGCTTGCTAGTCGCGCCGTCGCCGACAACCGCGGCCCCTTTCAGTCCCACCCGACCGCACAGCGCCTCACCCTCCCCAGCCTCCTGCGCTCCTCGTTCCGTTCGCTGCGCTCACTCCACTGCGGTGCTCGTCCCTCGCGCGGTTCGGCCGCGCACGAGGCGCGGCCGCCGCGCGCCTGCCGGCTGATTCCCACTTCTGCCCCGCCGAAAACCGCCACCGCCGCCCGACTCACTCCGACTCCTCGTGCTCGGCGCGAGCCTCGTACGTGCCGCCCCGGAAGCGGAACGTTCGACTGTCGGCGTCGTAGCCGACCGCGCGGTCCACGACGTGTTCGTCCGCCCGGAGGACCGCCCGGTCCGCGTCGTCCCCGAGGAACGCGAGCGTGTTGCGCAGGCCGAGGAGGGGGCGTCTCATGGCCTGCTCGGCGACGAGGCGGGGGGCGTCCGGGTCGTCGTCGACCCGCTCGACCGTCAGCGTCGCGTCCGGCGGGTGCTCGTCGTCGCCGTACTGGGGGGCCGTGACGGTCACCACGTCGCCGTCGCGCTCGCTCTCGACGTCCCCCGTGGGGACCAGTCCGACCGGGTCGGCCTCCACCTCGACGAGCGCGCCGCTCCGGTCGGTGTCGTGGCCGTAGCCCGCGACGACGCCGTACGTCCCGCCGCCGAGGAAGCCGACGCTCCTGGCGCCCTCGCAGGGCACCGACTCGCCGTGGAACGCCCGGAGGCGGTGTGCGACGACCCCGCCAGACAGGACGAAGCGGCAGTCGGCCGTCTGCGCCCAGGGGGCGACGTGGAACCACTCGTCGTCGACGAGTTTGTACAGGCCCCAGTGGCCACAGGAGGAGCCCTCCTGCGACCGATTGATGAAGTGGAAGTCGAACGCCGCGGGGAGGTCCGCGCGCTCGGTCGCGGGGCGGACGAACGACGGCGTCGTCGCGTCGGCCTCGTGGAACCACGCCGTCGACCCCTCGCCCGGGAGGTCGGGGACCGATCGGCCGGCGAAGCGCGACTCGCGGTCCGGCCCCGGTTCGTCGGTGTCCCAGACGGTCACCCGGAGGTCGGCCTCGCGCGACCGGAACTCGTAGATCCCCTCCGGGCGGCCGCGGCCCTCGCCGTCCGGGTGGCCGACGAGGGCGTACTCGCCCGAGACGGACTCGTCCGGGTCGAGTCTGACGGTCTCGGGGAGCCAGTCGCTCGACCCCTGCTCCGTGACTCGCCACTGGCCGTCGCCGTCCCGCGCCACCTCGGGGGCGCGCTCGACGAGGTCGTGGTTCTCCGTGGGCGCCAGCACGAGCGACTCGCGGTACGTGTACTCCGACCCGTACTCCTCCCACATCCGCCGGGGGTTGCGGCTCCATACGTCGTGGCCGAAGGGGGGCGTCTCCCGCAGGCGGAACGTGTTCTCGAACCGGCTCGCGTTCGTGAGCCGCGCCTCGACGCGGGCCGGGTGCTCGGCCGTGGCCGTCCCGAGGAACCGGAGTTCCACCTCGGCGCCGTCGTCGGTGCGGTAGGTCGTCGGCGAGAGCGCGTACGTGCGCCGGACGGTCTCGAGGTCGACGACGCTCGTCCGGTCGCCGAACGGGTCGCCGCCGGGTGTATCGGTCGGCGTGTCGGTCGGGTCGTCCGTCGGCGTCCCCTGCAGGTCGGGGTTGGTCGTCCGCGTGCGGGAGCCGTCCCGCGGCAGTGCGGCACAGCCCGAGAGGCCGGCGAGCGTCGCGAGGAGGGCGCGTCGGTGCATATCCCGACCTCACGAGCGGACCCTAAACCCTTTCTGAAGGGTCAAAGGCCCGTTTGACCCGAACCGGCGGCCGGTGCGGGCCGACGGCAGCCCGGGCCGACCACGGCGTCGGTCGCCCGGCGGGGCGTGCCGGCGGTGACGCCGACCGGTGGGAACTAAACCCTGGCTGTACAGCTACAACCATGAGCGAACGCGACGGGGCGGCGGAGGGCGCGAACCGCGACG
The DNA here is from genome assembly GCF_013402875.1 of Halorarum salinum. Lineage (NCBI taxonomy): Archaea > Methanobacteriati > Methanobacteriota > Halobacteria > Halobacteriales > Haloferacaceae > Halorarum > Halorarum salinum. The sequence goes on from NZ_CP058580.1 coordinate 137,659, forward strand.
GCAGCGCCGAGGACGACGATCGCGCCGACCGCCTCGCGAACACGCCCGGAAAGGGGATCACCCCCGAGGCCGCCGACGTCGAACCGGCCGGACCCGAGGAGTTCGGTCTGGTACAGGCCTGGTGGGGCGGCGGCAAGGGGAAGACGACCGCCGCCCTCGGCCTCGGGATGCGCGCGGTCGGCCACGGCTACCGCGTCCACCTGCTCCAGTTCATGAAGGGCGGCACCGCGAGCGTCGAGGCCGTCCGCGGCGAGTACAACGCCATCGCCGCGCTCCCGGGGTTCAGCTACGAGACGACCGGCCACTTCGGCTGGCACGGCTTCCTCGACGGCAGCGACGACGACGAGCACGCCGCTCGCGCCGAGGCGGCGCTCGCGCGCACGAGGGAACTCGTCGACGCCGCCGGGGCGGCCGACCTCGACGCGCCGCTCCCGCTCGAGGGCGACCCCGAGGACGGCGTCCACCTGCTGCTCCTCGACGAGGCGCTGTATGCCGCGAACCGCGACCTGATCGACCCCGACGACCTCGTCGACCTCGTCGAGAACAAGCCCGATCGGCTCGAACTGGTCCTCACCGGCGGCCACGAGTCGCCTGACTACCTGCTCGATTCCGCGGACCTGGTCACCGAGGTCCGCAAGGTGAAACACCCGTTCGACGAGGGGCAGCGCGCGCGGAAGGGCGCCGAGTACTGAGGATGGCCGATTCGTCCGAGTCGTCAAAATCGTCCAAACTATCCAAACCGTCCGACGCGTCCGGAGCCCTCGGATCGGACGCCCCCGACGAGCCCGACCAAGCCCCCACGCTGCTCGTCGTCGGCACCGCGAGCCACGTCGGCAAGTCGACCGTCGCGGCGGGGCTCTGTCGGCTGCTCGCGGACCGGGGGCTCGACGTCGCGCCGTTCAAGGCCCAGAACATGAGCAACAACGCCCGGGTGGTCCCGACGCCCGACGGCGCGTGGGGGGAGATCGGCGTGTCCCAGTACACCCAGGCCCGCGCCGCGCGGACAGGGCCGACGACGGACTGCAACCCGGTCCTGCTCAAGCCGCGCGGCGCCGGCGAGAGCCAGCTCGTCCTCGACGGACGGGCGGTCGCCCACTACTCGGCCGGCGAGTACTACGAGGAGCACTGGGCGGACGCGCTCGATGCCGCCGAGGCGGCACACGCCAGGCTCGCCGCGGAGCACGACGCCGTCGTGGCCGAGGGGGCCGGCTCCGCGGGGGAGCCGAACCTCCGCGAGCGCGACCTCGCGAACGTGGAGACCGCCCGGTTCGCCGACGCGCGCGTCCTGCTCGTCGCCGACATCGAGCGCGGCGGCGCGTTCGCGAGCGTCCTCGGCACGCTCGAACTGGCGCCCGACGCGCTGGCCGACCGCGTCGAGGGCGTCCTGCTGACGAAGTTCCGCGGCGACCGCGCCATCCTCGACCCCGCGATCGAGGAACTGGAGGAGCGGACGGGGGTCCCGGTGCTGGGCGTGCTCCCGCACGACGACCCGGGGCTCCCCGCGGAGGACAGCGTCTCCCTCCCCGCGGAGGGGGTACGGGGGGTCGGCGGCGACGGCGACGGGGTCCCCCCGGAGCGGGCGGTCACGGTCGGCGTCCCGCGGCTCCCCCGCGTCTCGAACTTCACCGACCTCGACCCGCTCGCGCGAACCGCCGGCGTCCGGGTCGCGTACCTCCCGCCGGACGACGACCTCGGGGGCTGTGACGCGCTGGTGTTGCCCGGCACGAAGAACACCGTCGACGACCTGCTGGCGCTCCGGGAGGCGGGGTTCGGCGACCGGCTCGCCCGCTTCGAGGGGCCGGTGGTCGGGCTCTGTGGCGGCTACCAGCTGCTCGGCGAGCGCGTCACGAACGCCGGCGTGGAGGCCGCGGGCGAGCTCCCGGCCGCCGACGTCGGCGGCGGGGAGGACGGGGGAGGAGACGGCGTCGTCGAGGGGTTCGGCCGGCTCCCGGTCGAGACCGAGTTCTCCCCGGAGAAGCGGCTGACCGTGACCGAGACACGGCTCGACGGCGCCCCCGACGGCCCGTTCGCGGGGGCGGCCGGCGCGGTGTCGGGCTACGAGATCCACATGGGCGAGACGACGGCCGTAGACCCCGTCTCGCGTCCGCTCGGCCCGACCAGCGCGGCGCGGGGGCTGACGGCGGGGACGTACCTCCACGGCCTGTTCGAGAACGACGCGGCCCGGGAGGGGTTCGTCGACGCGACGTTCCGCGCGGCCGGGAAGGAGCGCCCGCGGGACCGGGGCACGGACGCGACCCGTCCGGCCGCATCCGGGGCCGAAGACCCATGCGACGCGGCCGCCGGGCTGCTCCGCGAGCACGCCGACCTGGATCCGTTGCTCTGGCCGGGCGTTTGATCGACCGGAACGGTGAACGGGTCCGGCGCGCGGTCGCCACGCGGCGCTCCGAGTCAACCGCCCCCGACCGCCGATCCGGGGCTCCGACCGATACATCATCCTCGAACAGGACAACCTTGTTCCCGGGGGTCGTGGCGGAGGTATGGTCGGAGAAGCCGAACACCCGTCGGGGGACGTCGGACCGCTCGACGGCGTGACCGTGCTCGACGCCTCGCGGGTGCTCGTCGGGCCGTTCTGTACGATGCAACTGGGCGACCTCGGCGCGGAGGTCATCAAGGTCGAGCGCCCGGGCACGGGCGACCAGACGCGCGGCTGGCACCCGCCCCGGTACGGCGACGCCGAGGAGAGCTCGTACTACATGAGCGTCAACAGGAACAAGCGGTCCATCACGCTCGCACTCGACACCGAGGAGGGCCGGGAGGCGTTCCGGGCTCTCGCCGCGGACGCCGACGTGCTGGTCGAGAACTTCCGCGTCGGCCGGATGGACCGGTGGGGGCTCGGCTACGCCGACCTCCGCGAGGGGAACCCGGAACTCGTCTACTGCGCGCTCTCGGGCTACGGCGAGTGGGGGCCCGACCGCGACCAGCCCGCCTACGACATCATGATGCAGGCCGAAGGGGGGCTGATGTCCATCACGGGCGTCGACGGCGGCGCGCCGGTCCGCGTGGGCGTCGCGCTCGCGGACATCGGGGCCGGGATGTACGCGACCCAGGCCGTCCTGGCCGCGCTGTTCGAGCGCGAGTTCGGCGACGGGACCGGACAGAAGATCGACGTGAGCCTGCTCGACGGGCAGGCCGCGTGGATGAGCTACATGGCGACGAACTACTTCGCCACGGGCGACCCGCCGGGCCGGATGGGGAGCAAGCACCCCACCATCGCCCCGTACCGGGCGTTCGAGACGGCCGACGACTACGTCGTCGTGGCGGTCGCCTCCGAGCCGATCTGGGAGCGGTTCTGCCGCGCCATCGACCGGCCCGACCTCTACGCCGACGAGCGCTTCGAGACCAACAGCGATCGGGTGGCCAACCGCGAGGCGCTGGACGAGGACCTGGAGGCGCTGTTCGCGGAGCGGGAGACCGCGGCGGTGCTGGAGCGGCTCAGGGAACACGACGTGCCCGCGAGCGGCGTGAACGACATGGCGGACGTGTTCTCACATCCCCAGGTGCTCGCGCGGGGGATGCGCGCGAGCGTCGACCACCCGACGGCGGGCACGGTCGAGTTCCCGGGCACCCCGATGCATCTCTCGCGGACGCCGACGACCGTCCGCCGGCACCCGCCCCTCCTCGGCGAGCACACGGACGAGGTGCTCCGCGAGCAGGGGTACTCCGACGAGGACCTCGAGGACCTGTACGCGGCGGGCGCGCTCGGCGACCGATTCGAGGGGGAGCCGTTCGACGGGGAGGCGTCGGACGACTGAGGACGGATAGCGGCGGCCCCTCCTCCCGAACGTTCCCGTATCGGTGCAGGTCAACCGAAAGCGTCCGTCGGCCGTCGCCACGTCCCCGGTCCGCCCGGCGTCACACTCCGGGCAGCAGGCGCGCGACTGGAGGTCGTCCCAGTCGTGTCTCGCGCCCGGCGCGCCGAGCGCCCACCCGACGACGCGCTCGTCGGCGTCGTTGTACCCCGTCCGGAACTCGCCCGCCGGACCTGCTCCCCGGCGTCGACGACGGCACTGGGGTGGTCTGCCGTTAGTAAAATCGAGGTTAGTAAAACTTCGATTTTGTTATTCGGCACGACTTTGGTTCCCCGCCCCCAGACGCCACCATGGCCCACCCCCGGTTCGTCGACCGCGAGGCGGAACTCGCCGAGTTACGGTCGCGATACGAACGCGACGATGCGGATCTGCTCGTCGTCTACGGGCGGCGACGGCTCGGCAAGAGCGCGCTGGTTCGCGAGTCCATCCGGGACCGGACGGACGCCGTCTACTGGCAGGCGACCGAGGAGACGCCCGACGTGCAGCTCGCGGACTTCGTCGCGACCGCGAGCGAGACGTACCCCGTTCTCGACGACGTCCGGCGGGACTGGGAAGCGCTGTTGCGAGCGCTCGGACGCGAGGACGCCGTCGTCGTCCTCGACGAGTTCCCGTACCTCGTCCGGTCGGACGACGCGCTCCCCTCGAAGGTCCAGCGCGTGTGGGACACCGCCCTCGAGGACACGGGCACGACGCTCGTCCTGGTCGGGTCGTCGATCAGCGTGATGGAGGAAAAGGTGCTCGACGGAGGGAGTCCGCTGTACGGCCGGCGAACCTTCGCGCTCGACCTCCCGCCCCTGGGCCTCCGGGACGCCAGCCGGTTCTACCCCGGCGACGACCCGGAGACGGTCGTCGAGTCGTGGGCGGTCTTCGGCGGTACCCCGTACTACCTGCGGGCGCTCGACCCGTCCGCCTCGCTCGCCGAGAACGTCCGGCGGCACGTCCTCTCCGAGCACGGCGTCCTCCACAACGAACCGGAGTTCCTGCTCCGCACGGAGTTCGGCATCCGCGAGCCGGGGACGTACTACACGGTCCTCCGGGCCATCGCCACGGGGAAGCGCGCGGCGAACGAGATCGCCGACTTCGCGGGCGTCGACTCGAACGCGCTGGGGTCGTACCTCTCGAAACTCCGCCGCCTCCGGCTCGTCGAGCGGGACGTGCCGGTGACGGCGAACCCGACCGCGACGCGCAAGAGCCGGTACCGGCTGACCGAGCCGCTGTTCCGGTTCTGGTTCCGGTACGTGTACGGCCAGCAGGGGAAGCTCGCCCAGCTGGGGGACGACGCGTACGAACGACTGGTCGACCCGACGTTCCCGGCGTACATGGGACCGATGTTCGAGGAGGTCTGTCGGGACGCGCTCCCGTCGCTGATTCCGAAGACGTACCGGGGAGTCGGCTACTGGTGGCACGACGGGCACGAACTCGACGTCGTCGGCCTCGCGAGCGACGGGACGCTCGTCGTCGGCGAGTGCAAGTACACGAGCAGGGCGATGACCGAGGGCGACCTCGCCGACCTGGAACGGGCCGCGGCGGCCGTCGAGTGGACGCCGCCGGGTGGCGGCGACCCGACGCGCCACTACTGCTGTTTCTGTCGGTCCGGGTTCTCGGAGGGCCTCCGTGCCGTCGCGGCCGAGCGGGGGGACGTCTCGCTGTTCACCCCCGCCGACGTCGTGGCGGGACCTTCGGAGTGATCGCAGGTCGCTTCACGAACGACCTCGCCGACCACGAACGCGCGTCGAACCGCTTTTGCGCACGGCGCCCCGCTACCCGGCGTGATCAGCCGACTCGTCCACGGCATTCCGGTCCACGGGGTCGAGATCGACCCCGAGACGCGGTGTGCCCACTACGACACGGGGCGGGACGTGATCGCGCTCCGGTTCGGCTGCTGCGGCGAGTTCTACGCCTGTTTCCGGTGCCACGACGCCGTCGCTGGCCACGACTCGGAGCCGTGGCCGCGCGACCGGTTCGACGAGCCGGCGGTGCTGTGCGGGGCCTGCGGCGCGGCACTCGCGGTCGGCGGGTACCGCCAATGCGAGTACTCGTGTCCCCGGTGCGACGCCGCGTTCAACCCCGGCTGTGCCGACCACGAAGACCTGTACTTCGAGGGGTGATTTCGCGCGGCGGACCGGGCGGGTCGCGTCGACTCATCCGAGGTAGTCGGTCAATGCCCTGATGGCCTCGTCGACGAGTCGCTGATCGAGCCGTCCCTGCCAGTGTTCGACGTCGTCGCGGTCGAGCGACTGGACGCCCCACGGGACGACGTAACTCCGGGGCGGCACGCCGCCCCGGATCCAGTCCGCCTCGGGAATCGACGACAACCCGCCCGGCCACGTTCGCGTCGTCAGCGTCAGGGTGATGTACTGGTCTCCGTGGAACGGACGACCTTCGTGGTTCGAAATCACGAGCCGGGGCCGCGCGGCGCCGGCCCCCTTGAACGCGCGGTCTCGGTTCGCGACGAGGTAGCCGAGGACCCGCTCGGGGACGGAAGCATCGGAGAGTTCATCCTCGCTCGCGCGGTCGATCGACATCGTGGGGCCACGAGGAGTGCTCGTTCGAGCGCTGACGATGCTAACTCCGCCCCCGAATCGGGCGCGTGTTCACTACGCTTTAATAATCCGAGTCCGTTCAGTTCATACATGACGGTCGTCAGCGTCTCGATGCCGGACGACCTCGTCGACCGCATCGACGAGTTCACCGAGGAGCACGGCTACACCGGCCGAAGCGAGCTACTCCGGGAGGCGTCCCGGAACCTGCTCGGCGAGTTCGAGGACAAGCGCCTGGAGGGCCGCGAGCTGATGGGCATCGTCACGGTCGTCTTCGACTACGAGGGGACGGCCGTCGAGGAGCGCATGATGCAACTGCGTCACGAACACGAGGACATCGTCGCGTCGAACTTCCACAGCCACGTCGGCGACCACAACTGCATGGAGCTGTTCATCCTCGAGGGCTCCCTGGAGGAGATCTCCACGTTCGTCGGGAGGATCCGCGCGACGCAGGACACGACGACGGTGGACTACTCGGTGACGCCGATCGACAGCGGCGACCTGCTGGAGTAGTCACGGGAGCCGCCGGGCCCCCGCGAACCTGAGGAGGGACGCGGGACACGTCGGGAAAGCACTCGAAAACTGGGGTGGGGATTTTTCGGGAACGGCCGCGTCGAGGCCGCATGGACCCACACGTCACCCTGGTCACGCTGGGCGTCGAGGACCTCGACCGCGCCATCGAGTTCTACCGCGACGGCCTCGGCCTGCCGATGCGGGACCGCGACGGCGAGGAGATCGCCTTCTTCGACCTCGAGGGCGCGATGCTCGCGCTCTACCCCCGCGACCTGCTCGCGGAGGACGCCGGCGTCCCCGCGGAGGGGTCGGGGTTCGGGGGCGTCACGATCGCCCACAACGTGGACGACCGCGACTCGGTCGACGCGGTGCTGTCGGAGGCCGAGGCCGCCGGCGGCGACCTCGTGAAGCCGGGCGAGGACGCCGACTGGGGCGGCTACTCCGGCTACTTCGCCGATCCCGACGGTCACCTGTGGGAGGTCGCCTGGAACCCGTACCTCGACGACTGACCGAGGTCAGTCGTCGCGGTCGATGCCCTCCGCGTCCGCCGCGACGCGGTCCTCGCCGGCCCCGACCGCGTCCCCGGCTCCCCGGCGGCGAGCACGACCCAGCCACGTCGCGCGAACGCGGCCCGCGGCGAGGACCGCGACGAAGACGGCGATGGCGACGAGGACGATCGACCCGCCGGCCGCGGTGCCGAAGCGGTAGGCCGCGAACACGCCCAGCAGCGCCGCCACCTCCGCGAACGCGACGCCCGCGAACAGCGACCCGCGGGAGGTTCGCGCGGCGTGGGACGCGGTCGCCACCGGGACGACGAGCAGCGCGGCGACGAGGATGACGCCCATCACCCGCATCGCGCCGACGACGACGACGGCCGTCAGCACGGTGAGGAGCCGTTCGTAGCGGGCGACCGGGACGCGCGCCGCGCGAGCGCCGACCGGGTCGAAGGCGACGTACGTCAGCGGACGGTACGCCGCGGCGACGGCGCCGCCGACGAGCACGCACATCCCGGCCAGCAGCAGCACGTCGTCGGTCGAGACCGTCGCGAGGCTGCCGAACAGGTGGGCGTCGATGCCGACCGAGATGCCGCCGTCGGTGAGGGTGACGAGGACGCTCCCGAGCGCGAAGCCCCCCGTGAGAAGCAGCGCGAGCGCGACGTCGGCGTTCACGTCCGCCCGGTCGAGCAGCGTCTCGAGGACGAGCGCGGTGACACAGGCGACGACGAGCGCCGTCGCGGTCGGCGAGACCGTCACCGGGAGCGTCGCGTTGACGAACAGCCCCGCGGCGACGCCCGCGAACGCCGTGTGCGCGAGCGTGTCGCCGACCATCGCGAGTTCGCGGTTCACGAGGAACGTCCCGACCAGCGGGCCGAGCACCGCCGCGAACGCCGCCGCGAGAACCGAGCGCTGGAAGAACTCGAACCGGAGCGGCGCGAGCCCGAGCCATCGGTAGCCGACCTCGTGGAGGACGCCGCCGAACGCCTCGTCGACCAGCCAGACGGCCCAGTCGGCGACCGCGGCGAGGGGGTCGAGTGCCAGAAGGACGGCCAGCGCCGACGCGGCGGCGAACTGCGCCGAGAACTGGCCGAGCGTGACTAACATCGTCAGCGGTCGTGGGTGAGCAGGCGCGTGTCCGACCCGTAGGCCGACACGAGGGCGTCCCCGTCCAGCAGCGACTCCGGGTCGCCGTGGAAGTGCAGTTCGCGGTTCAGGCAGGCGACCTCGCTCGCGTAGGCGGTGACCAGCCCGACGTCGTGCTCCACCAGGACGACGGTGAGCCCCTCGGCGGTGAGGTCGGCGAGCAGTTGGTAGAAGCCGTCGCGCGAGTCGGCGTCGACGCCGACGGTCGGCTCGTCGAGCGCGAGCAGGTCGGCCTCCGCGGCGAGCGCCCGGGCCAGGAACACCCGCTGGCGCTGCCCGCCCGACAGGCGCCCGACGCGACGGTCCGCGAGGTCGGTCACCCCGGTTCGGTCGAGCGTGTCGGCGACGGCCGTCCGGTCGGCGTCCCGGAACCGGCCGAACGGTCGGTGCGGATACCGGCCCATCCGGACGACCTCACGGACCGTCATCGGCGTCCCCTCCGCCACGGCGGTCGCGTCCTGGGCGACGTAGGCGAGCCGTTCGCCGTCCGCGAACCCGTGGGCCGGCTCGCCGAACAGGCGAACCGTCCCGGCGTCGGGGCGGCGCAGGCCGAGCAGGAGTTCGACCAGCGTGCTCTTCCCGGAGCCGTTCGGGCCCACCAGCCCGAGGAACGTCCCCGCGTCGAGCGACAGCGACACGTCCTCCAGGACCGGCCGATCGCCGTAGCCGAACGTCACCGACTCGGCTTCGACGACCGGATCCCCGGCCCGATCGTCCGCCGGATCCGACCGACCGCCGCCCGGCGAACCCGCCCGACGACCTTCCGCCGAACTCATGCGTCCAGCGCCCGGCGGAGCGTGGGCAGGTTCACCTCCCGCATGATCTCGACGTAGCCCCAGCCGTTCGCCTCCCACTCCTCGGTGACGCCCGGGATGGGGGTCAGCGGGAGCACCGACACGTCGGCCTCCGCGGCGAGCTGGTCGGCGGCGCTCTGGGACCCCAGCGGGTCCGCGAGCACGTACTCGGCGTCGTGTTCCGCGAGGTGCTCGCGCGCACGCTCGACGTCGCGCGAGGTCGGCTGCTCGTCCGGCGAGAGCCCCGTCAACGCCTCCACCGAGAAGCCGTAGCGGTCGCCGAGGTGGGCGAACGAGTCGTGGCCGGCGACCACGACCGTGTCGCGGGCCGTGCCCGCGAGCCCCTCCTCGAAGTCGGCGTGGAGGTCGTCGAGGCGCCCCCGGTAGTCGTCCGCGGCGGCGGCGTAGGCGTCCGCGCCGTCCGGGTCGACCTCCGCGAACGCCGCCTCGACGGTACTCACGGCGGTATTCACGCGGACCGGGTCGAGCCAGAAGTGCGGGTCCGCGTCGCCGGGCCCCTCGCCGTGGTCGTGGCCGTCCTCCTCGTCGTGGACGAATCCGTCGTGGTGACCGCCGTCCCCGTCGTGGCCCCTCGCTTCGTCGTGTTCCCCCTCGTGGTCCCCCCCGACGTCGAGGAGGTCCACGTCGCCCCCCGCGGCGACCGCCCGGACGGGCGAGTCGTCCTCGCGGAGGCCGCGGACGACGTCGTCCGCCCACGGTTGGAACCCCGCCATCGCGTACACGAACAGGTCCGCTTCGCGGACGCGCTCCTGAATGCGTGGACCGGGCTCCCAGCCGTGGCCGTGCTGCCCGACCGGGACCAGCGTGTCCGCCGCCGCCCGGTCGCCCGCGACCGCCGTCGTCAGGTCCCCGAGCACGAAGAACGACGCCCCGGCGCTCGTCCTCCCGTCGTCCCCGTCCGCGCCGATCGCGTCCGTCGGAGTGCCCGCACACCCCGCGGTCAGCCCGAGAACCCCGGCCGTCGTCGCCACCGCGCGGCGTCGAGTACATCGCATGTTACTAAATTATGCCAATGTAATATTAAAGATTGTCTTTTACTTCGGATTGTATAATATTTCGCCGGCCGGGGCGACCGGACGCTCGTCGGGAAACGCGTCCGCCGCCGACTTACGTCCTAGAACACTACTGGAGTATTTATTGGAAACTCGTAATATAGTGGGTTGATTTCCGTTCGTTAGGGATATACGATGAGTGATTCAGAACTTGAATCGGGTCTTGATTCACGTTCGGTCGGTTTTCCGTCGGGGCGGCCTCCGACCCCCCGCACCGACCGCCCGACGACCTGGACCGTCACGGACGCGCAGGGCCGAGAGATACGGCTCTCGGCCCTCGACTACGCGTCGGCCGACGACGTACCCGGACTCGTGGAGATGTACGACGGCTTCGACCGGGACGGCCGCGCACAGGGGCTCCCCCCGCCGATCGCGACTCCGTCCGCGAGTGGCTGACCGCGCTCGGAGACGGGGTCCACCTCCTCGCCAGCCACGACGGCCGGCCGGTCGGCCACGCGACCCTCGTCCCGGACGGGGAGGTCGCTCACGAACTCGCCATCTTCGTCGACGGGGCGAACAGACACGCGCGGATCGGAACCCACCTCCTGGACACTCTGCTGACCCACGCCGGGAGCGTCGGCGTCGACGCGGTCTGGCTGCTGGTCGAACGACACAACCGGCCGGCCGTCGCGCTCTACGCGAACGCCGGGTTCGAGACGGCGGACGCGTGGGGCGGCACGATGAGGATGCGGCTGGAACTCGACGGGCCGGACGACCCGCCGACCGGGGACTAGGGTCGCGGAACCACCGCGGGCGTCCCGATCACTCCTCGTCGGTCCCGTCGCCCGCCTCGGCCCCCTCGCTCTCTTCGCTTCCCTCGCTCGCCTCACCCTGTTCGTCCTCCTCGTCGGCCTCCGTCCCGCCCTCAGACTCCGCCTCCTCCGCGGTCCCTTCGTCTTCGTCGGCCCCCGCCATCCCCTCGGTCGTCTCCGCGACCTCCTCCATCCGCTCGGCGGTCTCCTCGCCCCGCTCCTCCATCCGGTCGGCGGCCTCCCCGCCGCGTTCCTCGATGCGATCGGCGACCTCCTCGGAGATCGAGTCGACCTTGTAGGCGGCCTTCCCCGCCCTGCTGGCCGTCCGGTCCGCGATCGCTCTGGTCCGCTCGCTCGCGTCGGTGATGGCGTCCTCGACCCCGCGGGACCCGTACCGCCGCGCCAGCGCGTAGGCGACCGCGACGATGGCGCCCAGGCGGACCACCATCGAGAGGAGCCGCCGGCCGCCCGAGCGGCCCGTCGACCCCGCCCCCTCCACCGACTCGCCCGACTCGACGGGCACGGACCGACCGCCCGTCGTCGCCTCCGACCCGTCCGCCGACCCGCTCCGGCCCCTGCGCCGGAGCAGGAATCGGATCGCGGTGCCGACGGCCGCGAGCAGGAGGACCCGCGACCGCCGGCCGCCGCGGGACGACTCCGATCTCTCCTCCTCCTCCGGCTCCCTGGCCGCCTCCTTCAGCCCCTCCCTGAGGGCGACGCTCACCGACCGCGCGATGATCTCCTTCCGTTCGGGCGTCAGGACGGTCCCGGCAGTGGATCTCATGTTCGTCGATTTTCACCAGCGTCGTCGATAGCCGTTCGGCCTGCACCTACAAGGTCGGGCGGACGGCGTCGGCGCTTCCGCGGGAACGCGGATCCGGGACTCGCGAACGGCCGCCGGCCGGACCGGCGAACCCCCGCCGGGCTCCGCGGCCGCACGACCGTCGTACCCAGATCCTTCCCAGTTCCCGTGCCGTTACCCTCCCGCCTCCGAGCGACTATGTGAATCCGGGCCGACCCTCCACCCGGTGAGAGCCGTGCAATTTGATACCACACACGACCTGTTCGTGCACGAACTTCGGGGCGCCCTCCATATGGAACGACGACTCGTCGAGGCGCTCGACGAGATGGCCATGAAGGCGACCAACGACCGCATCAGCACCGGCTTCGCCGACCACCGCGACGAGACGAGAGGGCACGTCGAGCACGTCGAGGAGGCGTTCCGGGCGATGGGGCTCGAACCGGAGGAGCGGGAGTGTGCCGTCGTCGAGGCGCTCGACGAGGAGCGGCGGAAAGTCGAGGACGCCGTCGGGGACCGCGACCTCCTGAACCAGTTCTACCTCGGCGCGGGGATGAAGGCCGAGCGCGTCGAGATCACGACCTACGAGGGGCTCCTGACGATGGCCGACCGGCTCGACCTCGGCGGCGACGTGACCGACCCGCTCCAGCGGAACCTCGACGACGAGGAGACGACGCTGAAGGAGCTGAAGGGGCTGAGCAAGGCGTCCGACCTCAAGCAGCTCTGGGAGAAGCTCACGCCCTGAACCGGAGAATCGGGGCCGCGACGGGCGGCTCGCTCCGCGGGAGCGAGTCCCGACCGACCGCCGACGGCCGACAGACGGAACTCGCCGGGGCGAGACGGTCCCGGTAAGCGATGAACGGGTCGACGCTCGACGGGCGCGACGCGGCGGCGGTCCGGGAGCGCGTCCTCGCGTACGTCGCGGACGCGGTCGCCGTGCTCGGCGCCTTCTGGGCTCTCACGGGCCGTCGCTGGCGGTCGGTGCCGCGTCGCGTCGCGGCGACGCTCGTCGCCGCCGCGACCGTCGCCTTCCCCTACCACGTCCTCCTGGAGGGGGCGTTCGGGCGGACCCCCGGAAAGGCGCTCCTCGGAATCGCCGTCGTCGGGGAAGACGGAGGCCCGTGCACGTACACCCGCGCCGCCGTCCGAACGGCGCTCCGGTTCGTCGACTGGCTCCCCGCGGCCTACCTCCTCGGCCTGCTCTCCATCGCGTCGACCGAGCGCAACCGTCGCGTCGGCGACCTGCTCGCCGGGACGGTCGTCGTTCGGACGCGGGATCGACGCGACCGGACGGACGACGACCGAACCCGGGGTTAAGGGGCCGCGGCGCGAACGGCAGGCATGGTCCTCCCCGTCGCGTTCGGGTGGCGGCACCTCCTGTTCGCGAACTGGCCCGTCGACGCCGACGCCGTCGACGCCCGCCTTCCCGACGCGTTCCCGGTGGAGACGTACGACGGCGACGCCTGGCTCTCGGTCGTCCCGCTCGTCAACGTCCACGTCCGGCCGCGGGGGCTCCCGGAGGCGTTCGGGCTCCCGCTCCCGGAGCTGAACCTCCGCACGTACGTCACCCACGGGGGCGAGCCCGGGGTGTACTTCTTCAGCCTCGACGCGCAGGGCGTCCTGAGCGTCCTCGGCGCGCGCCTCCTCCATCACCTCCCGTACTACTACGCCCGCATCGACTGCCGCGTGGACGGCGGGGAGGTCCGGTTCCGGAGCCGCCGGCGACACCCCGGCGCGCGGCCGGCCCGCTACGAGGCCGCCTACCGGCCGACCGGCGAGCCCTTCGAGGCCGAACCCGGGTCGCTCGCCGAGTTCCTGACGGAGCGCCGGCGCCTCTACACCCAGGGCTCGGACGGGTCCGTCCGGCACACCGACGTGGAACACGACCGGTGGACGCTCTACCCCGCGACGGCGTCCGTCGGACGGAACAGCCTCTTCGAGGCGAACGGGTTCGACCGTCCCGACTCCGAGCCGACGTGCTACTACAGCCCCGGCGTCGACGTGGTCACCGACCGGAGCAGACGCTGGACGCCGGGGCACTGAAGCGCCCGGAGCGAGCTCGGCCCCCGGCCGTCCGCCTATCCGCCCCCCGCAAGCGTCTCGCGGGTTGCCCGGTTCAGCAGTTCGAGCACCTCGCGTGCACGTTCGGGGAGGTCGGACTGGGGCGCCGCCAGCCCCGGTTGGCCCTCGGGGTCCGGGTTCCCCACGACGACGCAGCCCACCATCCCGAGACCCTCGTGGGGGAGACAGAAGTAGTCGTACACCCCCTCCGTCTCGAACGTCCGCTCGAACCGCTGGTCGTTCTCCATCAGCCCGCTGTCCCAGCCCTCGACGCCCTCGGGCACCCGTCCGGGTTTCCCCGCGTCCGCGTGGTAGGCGGTCGTCGTGTGGTTCCCGTCGTGGTTCTCCCAGACGACGGTGCCGCCGGTCTCGATCCAGACGAGCGCCGGCTCGAAGTAGTGGGTGCCGTTCGAGTCCATCTCCACCTCCGCGCTCCCGCTGGGGCTCGAGATCGGTTCGACGTCCTCGCCGGGGACGTGGTCGTCGTCGTCCCCGTCGGAGTCGTCCGAGTCGTCGTCCTGCTCCGGGGTGTCGTCGTCGCGTCCCGGGGCGTCGTCGGTCGGCCCGGCGGTGCGGGTCGGCGTCGCGTCGGTCCCGTCGGCGGGCGTTCCGTCCGCACCCGACGGCGTGGCGAGACAGCCGCTCGCGCCTCCGACGGTCGCTCCCATCCCGATCGCAACGAACGTTCGTCGATTCATGGCCACTATACGACGCCTAGAAGCATTGTAATTGGATGCTTACCCGGGAGCTTCGGGGCACCGGAGGGAGGTCGGCGCGTCCGGCCCGGACGAGGTCCCACGGTCGACCCGGGCCGGCGCCGCCGTCGATGCGTCAGCGTCGGCTCGTTACTCGAAGAGCTGGGTGGCCTGCTCGTAGCGGGCGTTGGGCTCCTCCCAGTCGACGACCTCGAAGAACGCGTCCACGAAGTCCCCGCGGGCCGGCCCGTAGTCGTAGTAGTACGAGTGCTCCCACACGTCCAGCGCCAGAATCGGGTGCGAGCCCCAGAGGGCGCCCTGGTCGTGCTTGTCCACCACGACGTTCTGTAACTGGTTCGAGAACGAGTCGTACACGAGCAGCGCCCAGCCCGAGGCGTTACCCGCCGCGGCCTCGAACTCGCCCTTCCAGCCCTCGTAGCTCCCGAAGTCCTCCTCGATGCGGTCCGCCAGGGCGCCCGAGGCGTCGTCGCCGCCGTCGGGGCTCATGTTCTGCCAGAACAGGTCGTGGAGGATGTGCCCACAGCCGTTGTGAGTCACGTTCCGCAGCGCGCTGCCCGACGTGTCGAACTCGCCGCTCTCGCGGTTCTGTTCGAGCGTCTCCTCGGCGCTGTTCCAGCCGTTGACGTAGCCCTGGTGGTGGGTGTCGTGGTGCCAGGTCAGCACCTGCTCGCTGATGTGCGGCTCTAAGGCGTCGTACTCGTACGGTAGCGGATCGAGTTCGTGGTCGGTCATGTGCGTGTTCGACCACGCCCGACGAGGGAAAGAAGGTTCCCTGAATAGTCTTTCAGTAGGGGAGTTGAGACGGGGTCGCACGCGGGGGCGAGTCCCCGATGGCGGCCCGTTCGAGGGCACTCCGACCGGGAACGCGTCGGCGCGAAAGCGACCACCGTTTTGTGCCGTCTCCCCGAAGCGCACGCATGGACGGCATCACGACGCGCGACCCGGCCGCGGTCGAGGCGCTCGACGCGGGCGTCGCCTACTACACGGTGAAGCGGGTGAGCGGCGAGACGGTCCCGCCCCGCGCGGACGCCGTCAACTCGATCGCCTGTTTCGGCGACGCGGCGACGGGACGTTCCGATCCGGACCGCCTCGCCGTCGACGGGGACGGCGAGCCCGCGGCGGCGACGCGACCGCGGTTCGCCTGGGACTGGGTCTGCCCGACCGACGACACGTACCGCGACCGCCTGTGCTCACTCGTCGACCGCTGCGTCGGCGCGAGCCCGGACGTCCGCCTGATGACCGTCGGCTTCCCGGGTGAGGGGTTCTGTCGCTGTGACCGGTGCGAGCGCCGGTTCCGCCGGAGCGACCGCGAGGACCGGACGGCCTGGCGGGCGTCCGTCGTCGCGGGGTTCGTGGAGCACGTCGCCGGGCGGGTCCCCGGCCGCCTGACGCTGACGGTCCACCCCGATCCGTACCCCGGGCACCTGCGCACGCGGCGCGGCGTCGACCTTGGCCGGCTCTGCGGCGTCGTCGACGAGGTGCTCGTCCCGCTGTGCGATCCCGAGTACGCGACGACGTACTGGCTGGGGAGCATCGCCCGCGGGTTCGCGACCGCGTTCGAGGGCGACGTGACGGTTCAGCTCTCCGCGGCGCCGTCCGACCCGAGGCGGTTTGACGCCGCCGTCCGCGCGGTCGCCCCGCACGCCGACCGTGTCGTCGCGGGCGGGTCACGCGAGGCGCTCGAACCCGTCCACGCCCGACCCGACCGCGCGCCGTCGGCGTGACCTCCGTCGGCGCACCGTCGGCGCGACTTCCGCTCTCCCGCACGACTCACTCGACGTTCCGCTGGCGGGGCTGGAGCACCTCGTAGAGTGCGGTCCCGAGCTGGTTGATCGCCAGCGCCGTCAGGAACAGCGCGAGCGCCGGGAAGACGTACGCCCACCAGGTGAACGCGTTCGAGGACTCGAGCCCCACGGCGACGGCGTACCCCCACGAGCCGACGTCGTCGTCGACGACGCCGAGGTAGGAGAACGTCGCCTCCATGATGAGGACGAACGGGACCTGGGTCGTCAGCCCCGCGATGACGGTGCCCGAGACGTTCGGAACGAGGTGGCGCCGGATCACGTCCACCCGCCGGGCGCCCGCGCTCTCGGCGGCCAGCACGTAGCCCGCGTCCCGCCGGCGGGCGGCGTCGTTCCGGACGCGCCGGGCGATGCGATCCCAGTCGAACAGGCCGAACAGCAGGATGAGCGCCACGACGCTCGGCCCGTAGAGGAACATGACCATCAGGTAGACGACGAACGCCGGCACGGCCTGCTGGAGGTCGACGTAGCGCATCAGGACCACGTCGACCCGGCCGCCGTAGTAGGCCGCGACGGTGCCGACGACCGTCGCGATGGGGACGAGGATGACCGCGGTGATGACGGTCACCTCCAGCGCGAGTCGCGCCCCCGCGAACACGTACGCCAGCACGTCCTGCCCGATGGGGGTCGTCCCGAGCGGGTGGATCAGCGTCCCGTGGCACAGCCCGTCCACGGCGCCGGTCGGGCAGTAGCGCCGCACGTCCATCGATCCCGCCGCCCAGAACGGCGGGAGGCTGCTCGGCTCCCCCCGGGTCGCCACCTCGAAGCCGCGGGGCGCGACCCGCGGATGCCCCCAGAGCCGCGGGCCGAGCAGGCCCGCGACCGTGAAGACGGCGAGGTACGCCAGGCTGAGCGTCGCCCCGCGTCGCTCCCGGAGGTCCGCCCAGTACTGCTTCGTCAGCCTGGGCCTGCGGGCCAGCGGCAGGGCGACGTAGAAGAACAGGACGACGATCGACAGCAGCGAGAGCCAGTCGATGATCGTCGGGTTCCACGAGCCGACCAGCACCAGCCCCGGCGCCACGAACAGGTAGTCGTACAGGAAGACGGCCGACAGCGCCAGCAACGAGCCGACGAACGCGAGTGCGGTCCGCGTGACGACGATGCCGGCCCCGGCGTGCTCGTCCCAGTCGAGGTCGGTGAACGTCGGCCCCGCCCCGGCCGTCGCTCCACCCCCGTCCGTCATCGGGTCGTGTCCGCCCGTCGCGGAGTCGTCCACGGCAGACGTCGGGTCGTTCCCGGCGTCGGTCGACGCGTCACGTCCCGCGGACGCCGTGTTCGTGTCGTCCGTGTCCGCCGCCGGGTCGGGGTCGGTCGTCATCGTCGCTCCCCACCCCCGGCGACCCGCGGGTCGAGCGCGGACGACGCGAGGTCCTGCAGGAGGTTCGCGGTCAGCGCGGTCACGACCAGCAGCGACACCGTCGTGAGGACGAGGCCGACGTCCCGGTCGAGAAAGCCCGTGTAGGAGGCCGTCCCGACGCCCGGAACCCCGAGCACGATCTCGACGACGTAGACGGTGACGAACAGCACGACGAGCACCTCCGAGACGACCAGCGCCAGGAGCGGCGAGGCCGCGTTGCGGACGACGTGTCGGTACACGCGCCGGCGCGCGACGCCGTTCGCCCGGAGCGTCTTGACGAACTCCCGGGCGGCGATCTCCCGGGACTCGGTCCGCACCCACAGCACCTGCGCCCCGAAGAGGTTGATCCCCAGGATGGCCGCCGCGGGCGCGAGCGCGAGCAGGTTCGACGGCGCCGTCAGCGGGAGGTCGATGGCGTAGCCGACGAGCGCGTCCAGCGGGGTGTCGGTCCGGCGCGTCACGAGCACGAGCGCCTCGCCGGCGACGAACGCGGGGAGACAGAGGCAGACGTAGCCGAGGAGGCGGCCGGCGGCGTCGGAGATGCCGCCGCGCAGCGCCGCGACCGTCCCGACGGCGACGCTCAGGGCGGCGGAGACGAGCACGCCCGGCACGACGTACGCCAGCGTCCGGGGGATCGTCCGCGCGAGGACCGCGTTGACGCTCGTCCCGTAGGAGAACGAGTGGCCGAACTCCAGGGTGAGAAACGCGACGAGCCAGCCCACGTAGCGGTCCCACAGCGGGCGGTTCCGCCCGCGCGCCTCCCGGTAGGCCGCTTGCGCCTCGACCGCCGCCTCGTGGCCGCCGTTCTGGGCGGCCAGCCAGCCGACGACCGCCTCGTTCGGGTCGGGCGTCAGCGCGAGAAAGAGGAACAGCGCGGTCACGAACAGCCACGCGGCGAAGACCGTCCACGCCAGCCGGAACCCGACGTATCGCGCCCTCATCGCCGGGCCGCCTCCGGGACCGCCTCGACGGCGTCGTCGTGCAGGTGACAGGTGACCCGGCGGTCGTCGCCGGTTCCGACCGTCCCCGGGCGCTCCGTGGCGCAGGGGGACCACAGCGGTTCGGCCGCCGACGGCAGGCCCGGGTCGCGGTCGCCGCGGGCGATCGCGGCCGCGGCGTCGACGAGCGCCGCGGCCGCCGACGGGACCGTCCCGTCCTCGACCGACACCGGCACGTCGTACGCCTCGCGGACCAGCGCCCGGAGGTCGGCGCCGTCGGCCGGCAGGTCGGCATCGCTCGTGTCCCGGCCGGCCCCTGCCGGCGCCTCACCCGCCCGTTCCCGAGGGGCGTCGAGGTCGACGGTGCCGTCCGCGACGTCGAGCGCGAGCCGGAACAGCCGGCGGTACGCACCCCGCTCGACCGACAGGTCGTCCGGGGGTACGACCGACGGGCAGCGCGGGTGGAACCGACAGCCCGACGGCGGGTCCGCGGGGTCGGGCACCTCGCCGGCGAGCCCCTCGCGGTCGCCCGCTCTCGACCCGCCGACGCTCGGCACGGCCTCGACCATCGCCCGCGTGTAGGGGTGGTCCGGGTCCGCGAACGTCGTCCCCGTCGGGCCGACCTCCACGAGTTCGCCGGCGTACATCACGCCGACGCGGTCACAGAGCTCCCTGATGACGTTCATGTCGTGACTGATGAGCAGCACGGAGAGCCCGAACTCCCGCCGGAGGGCGCCGAGGAGTTCGAGCACCTGCGCCTGGATGGAGACGTCGAGCGCCGACACGGGCTCGTCGGCGACGACGAGGTCCGGGTTCAACACCAGCGCCCGCGCGATGGCGGCGCGCTGCTTCTGCCCGCCGGAGAGCTCGTGGGGGTAGCGGTCGGCGTGGCCCGGCGCGAGCCCGACCCGGTCGAGCAGGTCCGTCACGACCGACGCGCGGACGTCGCCGTCGCGGACGCCGTGGACCCGGAGCGGTTCGGCGACCGACTCCCGGACGGTCATCCTGGGGTCGAAGCTGTCCGCCGGGTTCTGGAGGACGAGTTGCGCCCGGCGCCGGAACGCCCTGAGTTCGCCGGCGTCGTAGCCGGTCACGTCCTCGCCGCCGAACCGGACCGTTCCGCCGGTCGGCTCCTCCAGCCGGAGGAGGCTGCGCGCGGCCGTCGACTTGCCACAGCCCGACTCGCCGAGCAGGCCGAACACCTCCCCCTCCCGCACCTCGAAGCTGACGCCGTCGACCGCTCGAACGGCGCCGGTCCGTCGGTTCAACAGCCCCTCCGTGACGGGGTAGTGCTTCTCCAGCCCGTCGACGGCGAGCAGCGGATCGCTCACGGCTCACCCCCGACGGCGTCGTCGGCCGCCGACGCCGGGGTGCCCGACGACGACGAATCGGCGCTGGGGGTCGCCCCTCCACCGTCCAGCGACGCGGGGTCCGCGTTCACCGAGTCGTCGTAGTAGACGCAGGAGACGCGCCGGCCCTCCGCCCGGCCGAGCTCGTGGAGGGGCGGCTGGTCGCCGCCCCGGCAGGCGTCGACGGCGTCGGGACAGCGCGGGTGGAACCGACAGCCCGACGGCGGGTCCGCGGGGTCGGGCGGCTCCCCCTCGATGGGACGCATCTCGTCCCCCCGGCCCGGCAGGCTCGCGAGCAGCCCCCGGGTGTAGGGGTGGGTCGGGTTCTCGAAGACGGACGCGGCCGATCCGGTCTCCATGACCTTCCCGCCGTAGAGGACGATCACGCGGTCGGCGACCTCGTAGACGACGCCGAGGTCGTGGGTGACGAGCAGGACGCCCACGTCGAGCTCGGCCGCGAGGTCGGCGAACAGGTCGAGGATCGCCGCCTCGGTCGTGACGTCGAGCGCGGTGGTCGGCTCGTCGGCGATCAGCACGTCGGGGTCGGCGGCCAGCGCCATCGCGATGAGGACGCGCTGGCGCATCCCGCCCGAGAACTGGTGGGGGTACTCGGCGCAGCGCTCGCGCGGGTTCGGAATGCCCACCTCCGCGAGCAGTTCGACCGCGCGCTCGCGGGCCCGCTCCCGGCCCACGTCGCGGTGGGCGCGGAGCGCCTCGACGACGTGCGCGCGGACGGTGTACACGGGGTCGAGCGCGTTCTGGGGGTTCTGGAACACGTAGGCGATGCCGTCGCCGCGGACCTCCCGCAGGGACGACTCCGGGGCGTCGAGGAGGTCCTCGCCGTCGAACCGGAGGCGGTCGGCCTCGACCCGGGCGGGCGGTTCGGCGAGAAGGCGGGTGATCGACTCGCAGGTGACCGTCTTGCCCGACCCGGACTCGCCGACGAGACACACCGTCTCGCCCGGCGAGACCGACAGGTCCAATCCGTCGACGGCGTGGACGGTGCCGTCCCGCGTCCCGAACGTCGTCCGGAGGTTCCTGACGTCCAGCAGTTCGTCGCTCATCGGCGTCGCGGGCGGGGTCGGCGGAGGAGCGCCGGTCCTCGGCGGGGGAACGCGGCGGGTCGACGGGAGGTACGTGAGACCATACCTCGGGTGGAGAGTCGGGGTACCTAAATGGTAGGGAAGCTGAAACCACCGTTTCAGCGTTCGGGGGCGGGCGAACCGGACGTCCACGGCGCGGACGGGCGACGGGGACCCGGACGACCCCGCTCGCGATCGCCCGCGGGCGTCGAACCCGGCAGGTCGAGGTGTCTCATCGCCCCGACTTATGTGTGGGAAATCCTGACGTGCTCGTGGGTGACCCGGTTGACTGTCGGATTCGCCCACGCAGTCCCATCGGTGGGAGCGGAGCGCCCGTCGCGGGACGGGCGCCGTTTTCGGGACGCTCCGGTCGAGGAGTCCGGTCGCCGCCCGGGCGGCCGAACCGACTACCGGAGGTGGAGTTCGTCGAACAGGTCGCGGACGCGGCGCTCGACGGTCGTCCGGACTCCTCGGACCTCGGCCAGTTCGCGCCCGCCCGGGTCGGGGAGGTCCCACTCGTGTAGGGCGACGTCGGATTCGGCCCCGCTCACGTCCAGCGTCGAACAGCCCATCGTGGCGACGTGGTCGCAGGTCCGGAGTTCCGCGGGCGGGATCTCCCTCGGCGTCCGGCCCGACAGGTCGACGTCGAGTTCGGCCATCGCGTCGACCACGACCGGATGCACCGCCTCCGCCGGGTGCGTGCCGCCGGTCAGGATCTCGACCCGGTCGGTCAGCCCCCGCCGGTCGCGTTCGCGCTCGGCGAAGGCGGCGGCCATCTGGGACCGGCCGGCGTTCCGCACGCAGACGAAGGCGATGCGGGTCGCGTCGGTTCCGGCCTCGTTCGTGGTATCGGTCATCGTGAGCTCGTGTCAGTCGTCGAGTCGGTCATGGCAGGTGTGAGCCGCATCGATCAGTCGGAGGAGGCGACCCCGCCGGTTCCGAGCCCGGCGGGGAAGACGCGGTCCTTCGTCGCCAGCGCGACCCGGACGAGCGCGAGCATCACCGGCACCTCGATGAGCGGGCCGACGACGGTCGCGAGCGCGACGTCGCTGGCGACGCCGAAGACGGCGACCGCGACGGCGATGGCGAGTTCGAAGTTGTTCGAGGAGGCGGTGAACGCGACGCTGACGCCCTCGGCGTACTCGAACCCGAGCGCGGCCGATGCGCCGTAGGCGAGCGCCCACGTCCCCGCGAAGAAGACGAACAGCGGGGCGGCGATCAGCGCGATGGTCTCGGGGTTGGTCACGATGTACTCCCCCTTCAGCGCGAACATCGCGACGACCGTGAACAGCAGTCCGAGGAGGCCGAGCGGCGAGATCCTGGGGAGAATCCGCGACTCGTACGCCTCGCGGCCGACCGTCCGGAACGCGACCCGCCGGGTGAGGTAGCCGAGCACGAGCGGCCCGCCGAGGAAGACGAGCACCGTCTGCGCGATGAGCCCGGTCGAGACGTCCACCGCCGTCCCGCGGAGGACCGTCAGGAAGAGGAACGCGTACGGGACGAACAGCGCGATCTGGAGCAGGCTGTTCACGCCGACGCAGACGGCACACAGCTCCCCGTTGCCCGCGGCGAGTTCGTTCCAGACGAGCACCATCGCGATGCAGGGCGCGATGCCGACGATCACGAGCCCGGTGACGAACGCGGGGTGGCCGCCGAGGAACGTCGTCGCCAGCCCGTACATCACGAACGGCGCGACCAGCCAGTTGAACGCGAGCGTCAGCGCGATCTCCCGGCGGGCGGTCCGGGTCACGCGCGGCACCCGGTCGTAGTCGATCGCCGCCATGATCGGGTAGATCATCGCGAACAGTCCGACCGCGATGGGGAGGCTCGTCCCGTTCCACGTGACCGCGTTCAACAGGTCGGCCGCGCCCGGCGCGACGTAGCCGATCCCGACGCCGAGCGCCATCGCCAGCCCGATCCACAGCGTGAGATAGCGGTCGAGGACGCCGAGGTCGGAGCTCACGCGGAGCCCCCGGTCCCGGCGTCGCGGGCGGCGATCCCGGCGTCGCCGGCAGCGCCCCCGCCCCCGCGGGTGGAGTCCAGCGCCGCCACGAGCGCGTCGGCCCGGTCGGTGGTGTCGTAGTAGCGCCATTTCCCCTCCTTGCGCCGCGTCAGCAGGCCCGCGTCGGTCAGGTCCGAGAGCGCGTGGCTCACCGCCGACTCGCTCACGTCGAGCAGGGGGTCGAACTCGCAGACGCACAGCGCGCCGTCCGCGGCGGCGAGCAGGCGGACGACGGCGTAGCGCGTGTCGTTCCCGAGCGCCGAGAGGACGCGCGCGTCGGCCGCCGCGACGCCGAGGTCGGCCGCCCCTCGCAGCGAGTCCAGTTCCGCGAGGCGGTCGTCGAGGTCGGCCGCGCAGCACTCGCCGATCTCGTCGGCGATGAGCCGTTCGAGCCGGTCGGTCGATTCGGTCATCGATGAACGATTGAGAAAGCGTTCAATTAATCGTTCCGGTCCGGCGGGCCGGAGGCGGCTCCCGGGCGTCGACGGCCTCGTCGGGGAGTCAGGTCGGGGAGTCGAGCGACGCCCCGCAGTAGTCGCAGGCGTCCCGCCCGGCGGCGACGCGGGCGCCACAGTCGGGGCAGTTCACCTTCTCGGGGACCGCGTCGGCGTCGTCGGTCCACGCGGCGCGGACGGCGAGGCCGGCCAGCAGGAACAGCGCGAGCATCACCCAGCCGAGCGGGCCCGTGACGATCAGGAGGAAGACGGCCGCCAGTACCGGGATGGCGAGGAGGGGTTTGGCGAGTTCCGAGAGCAGGCTTCGGGGGAACATCGCGTCGTCCGGCGCCTGACGCGCGGGCGGCAAGTGTTTTCCGGGGCGAGGGGACGGGCGGGAACGTTTCCGGCGGCTCCGGCGAGTTTCAGCCGAACGCGGTGATCAGCCCGACCCCGAGGACGACGCCGGTCGCCGCGACGGCCAGCGTCGGCGTCACGCGTTCGAGCCGCTTCGGCATGAACAGCGCCGAGAGGGCCACGACGAACAGCGTGTTCGTGATCACGATCGGCGTGACGACGCTCACCGGAGCGATCTCGAGGGCGGCGTAGTAGCCGACGAGGAACGCCGTGTTCGCGAGGCCGGCGAGCACGAACCACCGGGCGTTCCTCGTACGGAGGACGGTCCGGCCGGGGAGGCGCCCCCGCCACCGGAGGTACAGCGTGAACCCGAGGATGGCCGCCGCCGTCTTGACGACGAGGCCGACGGCCGCGGGCGTCCCCTCCGCGAACCCGAACTTGGCGAAGATGGGTTCCAGCCCGTACGCGAACGCCGCGGCGACCGGGATCAGGAGCCCGATCGAGAGCTCCCGGCGCGAGAGCCCCTCCGGGTTCTCCTGGTTCGTCTCCCACGCGATGACGAGGATGCCGGCGACGACGAGCACGATGCCGACGGCGTGGACGGGCGTGAGCGTCTCGTCGAGGAGGACGACGCCGAACACGGTGGAGACGAGCGCCCACCCGGCGACGATGGGCGCCGTCCTGCTCGCGCCGATCCGCTCGATGCTGGTGTAGCTCAGCACCCGACCCAGCAGCGTGCCCACCAGTCCAGCGACGGCGAAGGAGAGCCACGAGGTTCGCGTCAGGCCGTAGTCGGGGTAGTAGAGCACCGCGACCGACGGGAGCAGGACGAGCACGTTCACGCCGATGACGACGACGACCGCGTCGAGCGCGGCGCCGCCGTCGGTGCCCTTCCGGACGAAGAGGTTCTGGGCGGCGACCGCCAGCGCCGCGCCGAGCGTCAGGAACACGGCGAGGATCGTCGTCGAGTCTACCATCGGTTTCGTCGGGTGGTCGTGGGTAGTTCGGGTCCGGGCATGAGCGGTTCGATTCCGGTGATTTGGATGGTGACGAGGTGGGGAAGGTTTTTCCCGGACGACGTGTCGAACGTCTCGAACGCCCCGCGTCGGTCATCTCTCGGCGTGTCGCATCCGGTATCGGCTCGAATAGCGTGACATCCACCTCGAAAGCCCCCGGAACATCCGATCTTCCACCCCGACAGTGCTGTCAACCAACCCGGCTACCCCAACTCACCCCTCGTGCGGAACCGACAGGACGACCGCCTCGCCCGAGACCACGCGCTCGCCGTCGGCGTCGGCGACCGTCTCGACCCGGAGGCGGTCGCCGCCGAGGTGCTCGACGACCTCGACCGCCGCCCGGACCGTCGTCCCCGGACGGACCGGGTTCTCGAACGAGAGGTCCTGCGAGAGGTAGATCACGTCGCCCGGCAGCCCGGCGAGCGCGGCGCTCACGATCCCCGCCGAGAACGTCCCGTGGGCGATGCGGCCCCCGAACATCGTCCCCGAGGCGTACTCCTCGTCGAGGTGGATGGGGTTGCGGTCGCCGGTGAGGTCGGCGTAGGCGTCGACGTCGTCGGTCGTGACGGCTCGTTCCGCGCTCGCGGCGTCCCCGACGGCTGCGACTGGCATACCGTCGGGTCCGCGGCGCCGTCGAAAAACGCCCGGGTTAACATGTGAAGCGCCCCCTTGAAGGCGCCGCGTTTCCACCCCTCGACCATGCCGAGAGCGGACAACGGCGGCGTCGCGGTCGCGTACGAGGAGCGCGGGCGCGACCCCGCCGACGCGGGGACGGTCGTGCTCTGCGAGGGCCTGGGCTACGGCCGGTGGATGTGGAACTGGCAGGCCGACGCGCTCGCCGACGACTACCACCTCCTCCTGTGGGACAACCGCGGAACCGGCGACTCCGAGGAACCCGAGGGACCGTACACGGTCCCCGAGTTGGCCGCCGACCTGGAGGCCGTGCTCGCGGACGCCGACGTCGAGGAGGCCCACGTCGTCGGCGCCAGCATGGGCGGGATGGTCGCCCAGCGCTACGCGATCGAGTACGACCGGGCCCGCTCGCTCGCCCTGCTCTGCACCTCGCCCGGCGGCCCCGACGCCCACCCGACCCCCGAATCCACGCTGGCCCGGATGTTCTCGGTCCCCGACGACGCCGACGAGCGCGAGGCCATCCGGCACAGGATGGCCCCCGCGATGTCCGACGGGTTCCCCGAGGCGAACGACGCGCTCGTCTCGGACGTCGTCGACTGGCGGCTGGAGTCGGACGCGAGCGACGCCGCCCGCGAGGCGCAGGCGGCCGCCGTGGCGGCGTTCGACGCGGGCGACGAACTCGGTTCCCTGGATCTTCCCGTCCTCGTCGCGCACGGGACGGCCGACCGGGTGGTCCCCGTCGAGAACGCCGACCTGCTCGCCGAGCGACTCCCGCACGCGACGGTCGAGTACGTCGAGGGGGGTTCGCACCTGTTCTTCGTCGAGAATTCGAGGCGCGTGAACGACCTGCTCCTGGGGTTCCTCGCCGATGCGTGAGTTCACGCCGGCGCCGCCGGCGAACGAGTGGGTGGGCGACTGGAGCGCCCGCCGCGCCCGCCTCTCGCCCGGAACGGTGGGGCTCGTCGACGCCACCACCGGCGCGGAGTTCACCTACGCCGACCTCGACGAGCGCGCGAACCGGACCGCTCGGCTGCTCCGCGAACGCGGCGTCCGCGCGGGCGACCGGGTCGCGGTCGTCTCGCGGAACCGGCCCGAACTCGTCGACCTGTTCTTCGCGACCGGAAAGCTGGGCGCCGTACTGGCCCCCCTCTCCCACCGGCTCGCGCCGCCCGAACTCGCCGAACTGCTCGGCGTCGTCGACGCCTCGCTGCTCGTGGTCGAGGACGGGCTCGCGGACCCGTTCGGCGACGTGGCCGACGGGCAGGCCGGCGGAACCGACGACGGTCACGCCGACGCGCTTCCCGACGAGCGCGTGGTCGTGGCCGACGAGGCCGAGTCGGTGAGCGGGGCCGCGGCCGACCTCGCTGCCGACGCCTGGACCGACGCGCTGCCGGAGGACGGCTCCCCGGTCGAGCGCCCCGACGTTTCGATGGACGACCCGCACCTGTTCCTCCACACCGGCGGCTCGACCGGGACCCCGAAGGAGACCGTCGTCCCCCACCGCGCGGTGCTGTGGAACTCGTTCAACACCATCACCGCGTGGGGGCTCCGGCCCGAGGACGTCACGCCGATGACGTTCCCGATGTTCCACACCGGCGGCTGGAACGTCCTCACCGTCCCGCTGTTCCACCTCGGGGGGACCGTCGTCCTCGCCCGCGAGTTCGACGCGGGCGAGGTGCTCCGGGTCGTCGAGGAGCGCGGGGCGAGCGTCCTCGTCGCGGTCCCCGCCGTGCTCCGGATGATGGCGACCCACGACGACTGGGCCGACGCGGACCTCTCGACGCTCCGGTTCGCCAAGTCCGGCGGCGGCCCCTGCCGCGGGTCGGTCATCGACGCCTGGCGCGAGCGCGGCGTCGACCTCTCGCAGGGGTACGGGCTCACGGAGTGTGGCCCGAACAACTTCGCGATGCCGGACGGCCGGGACCGCGGGAAGACCGACGCCGTCGGCGTCCCGGCGATGCACGTCGACGCCCGCGTCGTCGACGACGCGGGCGACCTCCTCCCGGACGGCGAGGTCGGGGAACTCGAACTGTCGGGCCCCCACGCCGCCGCCGGCTACTGGCGGAACCCGGCGGAGAGCGAGGCGACGTTCGGCGCCGATTCGGCCCGGCCGGCGGACGGGCCGGACGCGGACGGCGACCGCGGGTCGGCTAGCTGGGTCTCGACGGGTGATCTGGCCCGCGTCGACGCCGACGGCTACTACCACATCGAGGGACGGAAGAAGAACATGTTCGTCAGCGGCGGCGAGAACGTCTACCCCCCGGAGGTGGAGGACGTCCTCGCCGACCACCCGAAGGTCGAGGACGCGGTCGTCGTCGGCGTGCCCGACGACACGTGGGGCACCGTCGGGAAGGCCGTGGTCGTCGGCGACGCGTCGCTGACGCTCGACGAACTCGGAACGTTCTGTGACGGGCGGCTCGCGCGGTTCAAACGGCCGCGCGCCCTCGCGTTCGTCGACGCGCTCCCGACGTCGGGGCCCGAGAAGATCGACCGCGACGCCGTCCGCGAGCGCTTCGGCGAGGGCTGATCGTTCGGTCAGGCGCCCGCCGGTCGCTCGGCCGTTCGGCCGGTCGCTCAGCCGTTCAGCCCGCACCGGTCCCGACGGGGCGTCACGGGGAGGACCTGGCTGAGGTCGGGGTTGTTCCGGTCCAGGAGCGCACGCGGGAACGGGGGGCCGTCGGACTCGATGGAGTGGCCCGTCTCCGCGGCGTGGGCGATGGCCCGCCCGGAGGGGTCGTCCGCGTCGGCTTCCGCCGCGTCCGCCCCCTCCCGGTCCCGCTCGGCGGGATCGGACTCCCTCCGGTCGATCCCGCCGAAGTCGGTCCCGTCCGACACCGACCACTCGCAGTCGAGACAGTACTTCATCGGCCCCCCGACCGTCGATGCGTTCGTTTCGGGGCGCTACCACGGGCCCGTCCCCCTCGTCGTCGCGTCGTGGGCGGCGCTCGGATCGGGGTCCGGCGACGGCGGGGGGTGGTCGGTTGCCGCCGGCCGCGAACGTCGAATCCGCGGCGTCGACGCGGGCGGTCCCGCGTAGCGACCGCGACGGTTCGGCCGGGGGGATCCCCTCGGCAACGGCGGGTTCGTGGACGGCTCCCGCGGAGACCGCTTCGCTCTCCCTGCCGGATCTGAAGTGAACGACCACGCTCGCGGTTCGGTAATATCTTGCATAAGTCTTGTGTAAATAACCCTCGCGTCTCGACAGCATCGAAGTTGATTTCTGGCAGTGTTTCACGAAACGAAGGCGGCGTGGCGGCACGTCCGCCGGCGGAGTTCCGCTCACTCGCCCGACAGCTGCGAGCCAAAGTGGCCCAGCGGTCGGCTGTACTCTTCGCGCACGATCTCCGAGGTCTCGATGTCGATCCCGAGCGCGTCCAGGTCCTCGGCGACCCGTTCGACGTCGGTCGTCTGGACGCCGACGACCTCGACGAGGAGGTTCCGCGTCCCGGAGAGTAGCTCGCGGACGTTGACCACGTTGGGCGTGTTGAGCGCGTCCGTCGCGACGCGTTTCAGGTCGCCGATCGGCGCCGTACAGACGAACAGGACGTGGTGGGGAATGCCCGCCTTCTCGTAGTCGATCTCCGGCTTGTAGTCGACGATGATCCCCGACTCCCTGAGCCGCCTGAGCCGGTTGCTCACCGTGCTCGAGGAGACGCCGACCTGCTCGGCGATGTCGCCGGTCGACAGTTCGGTCCGGTTCTCCTTTTGAACGAGATAGAGGATGGACCGGTCGGTCTGGTCGAGGTTCATGTCATCGACTTCGGGGGCGTTGCCGCCGACCGTCGTTCGATTCCCCGGCGGTCGCGGCGGCCGGGCCCGGCGGGACGGGAGGCGTACGGGCGGATCTCACAGTCCGTAGGGACGGCTCGACCGGCCAAAAGCGGTGACCATGCACAATCAGGGCCGCGACGGCTCCGAGCCGCGGCGATCCGTCGTCCCTGGCCCCCGACGCGGTCGACGGCCCCGCGGACCTGCGTCCACGGTGGACCGAAAACCGTTTCATCGATCACGAGAGTTACCCGTCAACTCGGGTGAACGACCGTGTTGGATCTCACGATGGATATGGAGCAGTACGACTGTCCGTTCATCCACGCCACCGAGGAGCACGACGTGGCGTTCTCCGCGGTCCACTGGGAGTTCGACACGGCGACGCGGTCGCTCGAGACCCGGATGGTCGTCGAGGGCGGTGACCGCCACGAACTCGCCGGGGGGCTCACCGAACTCCGCGACCACGCGGGGATGGCGGACTACTCGCTGCTCTCGAAGGCCGACGACGTCGCCCACGTCCGCACGGTCATCGACCAGACGGCCGCGATGGAGACGATCCGCGACGGCGGCGGCTACATCACCGGCCCGTTCTACGTCGCCGACGGGAGCGAACTGTGGCACGTCGGCTTCGACGACCGCGGCGAGGCCGACGGGACGCTCTCGCGGCTCGACCGCGACAACGAGTTCGACGTCGTCGAGCGGCGCGAGCCCGACGTGCCGGAGCTCCAGGGGTTCGTCCAGAACGCCGGCGCCGCCATGACGCTCATCGAGGGCTGCCAGGACCTCTCGGACGTGGAGCGCGAGACGCTGGAGACGGCCGCCTCGGAGGGCTACTTCGAGAGCCCGCGGTCGGCGACGCTCGGGACGCTCGCCGATCGGTTCGACGTCTCCAAGCCCGCGGTGTCGAAGAACCTCCGACGCGGCCAGCGCAAGATGCTCGAACGGGTCGTCGAGGCGATGCGGGAACTGGAGTGATCTGACTCCCGAACGAGTCCCGGACGCGTCCGAGCGCCACGCCGGCGATCAGTCGCACCGGCAGACGCCACCCTCGCGAATCTGCGCGGTGGCGAACCCGTGGACGGCCCGGGCGAGGTCGGACATCGCCGTCGCCTGGGCCTCGGTGGGGCGACCCCCGCCGTAGTAGCTCTCGGTGCGGTTCTCGCCGTACAGGTCCATCATCGCCTCCGCGGTCCCCGCCTCGAAGAGGCCGATCTGGTGCGCGCGTTCGTAGCTGTACTCGTGGTCCCGGAAGTCCGCGACCTCGTCGCCGGCCATCGCGACCGCGTACGCCTCGATGGACCGCTCGGTGGCGCCGAAGCACAGCTCCGTGACCGCCGTGTGGTAGCCGTCCCGTTCCCGGAGGACCGCGACCACCTCGAGGAGCCTGCACGCCTTCGTGAGCTGCGTCTCCCAGTCCCCGCCCGGTTCGATCCCCGCCTCGTAGCTCGGGACGCCGTGGCCGACCTCGTCGAAGGCATCCTCGGCCCGTTCGAGCGCGTCGAGCACCGCCCCCGGGTCCGACCCGCTAGGCATCGTCCTCGGCCCCGTTCACGAGCAGTTCCTCGACGGTCCCGAACGCCGTCGTCTCGTACAGGGGGATGCCCGACAGGACGATCTCCCGGACGCTCCCGGCGTACCGCGGAACCGACGAGACGGCCTCGACGTCGACGTCGAAGCCGTACCGCTCGCCCTCGAACTCGCGCTCCTCGAGGTCCCGTTCGAGTTCGTTGACCGTCCGCTGGCTCCCCGCGCGGTCCTCGTCCACGAGCACCCACAGGTCGACGTCGCTCCGGCGGTCGGCCTCCCCGCGCGCCACGCTGCCGTACAGGACGACCCCGAGGAGGCCGTCGAGGCGGTCCCGCAGTTCGTCGACGGCCGCCTTCACCGGCGCCTGAAACTCCCGCTGGGGGATGCGGAGGAACGGGTCGTCCGGAACGAAGAGCCGCCGGCGGTCGATCCGGACGAGCCGTCGGTTCCCGTCGGCCTCCTCGACCACCAGACCGTTCCCGGCCAGCACGTCGACCGCCCGCCCGACCGTCGGTTTCGTGTGCCCGGTTCGTTCGGCCAGCGTCGCGACGGCGAACTCGTCGAACCGGTGGCGCGACAGGAACAGGAGGACGTCGTCGGTGGCCTTGTTCTTGAACAGGTTCGGGTCCCCGGCCGGGACCGGCACGGAGACGGCGACGCCGGTGGACGGGTCCCGCTTCATCTCGCGTTCCATGTAACACGCCACGTAACGGTTATATAAAAAGTTTATAGTGAAACGGAGGGCCGCTTATCTGAACGAGCGGGACGGATCGGCGGCTCCCGACCGGGACGGGCGCGGTCGTTCACATGTTAACCCTGCAGTATTTGCCGGTCCGTTCGAGTGGCAGGGACGTATGAGCCAGCGTATCACGCGACGTCGGGCCATCGAGGCGCTCGGCGCCGCCGGCGTCACCGGCCTCGCCGGCTGTTCGAGCGAGTCCGGCGACGGTACGGGCACGCCGGCGGACGGCGGGAGCACCGACGCGGGAACGGACGGGGAAGGAACGACGATGGGTGACTCAACGAGCGCGTCGGGCACGGTGACGATCGGGGTCCTCCAGCCGATCTCGGGGGACCTCCAGTACTACGGCCAGCAGGGCGTCTGGGGGTTCACCTCGGGGCTCGCGTACAAGGCCGGCGTCGAACCCGGCGCGACCGCCGAGTCGGGGACCCACACCGTGACCGTCGGCGACGTGGACTACGAACTCGTCGTCCGCGACACCGGCTTCTCGGCCGACGAGGCCCAGTCGCTCGCGACGAACCTCGTCACCGACGAGGAGGTCGACATGCTGTTCGGCTGTGCCTCCTCGGGCGCCGCGACGCGCGTGAGCGAGACGGTGGCACAGCAGGCGGGCGTCCCCTACATGATCGGGCCGGCCGCCTCCGCGGCCGCGACCGCCGAGGAGTCGACGTGTAGCGACATCGTGTTCCGGGCCTCCGAGAACACGGCGATGGACGCCCGGTCGGGCGGGAAGTACGTCGCCCAGGAGTCGGACGTCTCCTCGGTGTTCCTGTTCGGCGCCGACTACTCGTTCGGCCGTGCGGTCGTGAACAACTACGAGCAGGTGCTCCAGCAGGAGGGCGTCGACATCGTCGGCAAGCGCTTCGTCCCGCAGGGGTACAGCGAGTGGGAGGGCCTGCTCGACAACGCCGAGGAGGCGGGCGCGGAGGGCATCGTCGGCGGCTTCACGGTCGCGACCCTGCCCGCGCTGTTCACGTCGTTCCTCAACGGCGACTACTCCTACCGGGTGTTCGGCGGCTTCGCCACCGAGATCACGAACGCGGTCGTCGGCTCGACGCTGGAGAACTCGCTCGGCACGCCGCTCTCGGCCGAGGGGATCGCCGACGTGAAGATGGGGCCGTTCACGACCCGCTACCACTGGAACCAGTACGACAACGAGATCAACGACGCGTTCGTCGACGCGTACACGAGCGCCTACGGCAAGGTGCCCGACCTGTTCACTGCCGGCTGTTTCACCGCCGCCTCCGCCATCGTGCAGGCCGTCGAGGCGAGCGGGTCCACCGAGGGTGCCGACGTCGCCGCCGAACTCCGCGGCATGACCGTCGCGGACACGCCGAAGGGGACGGACGCGTACACGTTCCAGGAGTACAACGGGCAGGCGCGCTCGGAGATGACGGTCGCGAACGTCGTGCCGACCGCTGACGAGTGGAGCGACTCGTGGGGGGCGTCCGTCCAGCCCAGCGAACCGGTCGCGCGCATCCCCGCCGACGAGACCACCATCCCGTCCGACGGCGACGGGATGAACTGCTCGCTGTAGATGCTGCGGACCCGAGGGCTCACCAAGCGGTTCGGCGGCCTGACCGCCGTCGACGACGTGGACTTCGCGCTCGGGGAGGACGAACTCTGTTCGCTCATCGGCCCGAACGGCGCCGGCAAGACCACCTTCTTCGACCTCCTCACCGGGGCGCTCGAGCCCACGGCCGGGACGGTCGAACTCCGGACCGACTCCGCGGCCGGCTCGGCCGACGGCGGCGCCGGCAACCGCGACGGTGCCGGCGACGGCGTCGACGGCCGGGCGGACGCCGGTACCCCCGGCGCAACCGGCCCGGACGGCTGGACCGACGTCACCGGCGCCGCCCCCCACGAGGTGGCCTCGATGGGCGTCCACCGCTCCTACCAGGTCACGAACGTCTTCCCCGGGAGCACAGTGCTCGAGAACGTCCGCGTCGCCGCGCAGGCCGCCGGCCCCGACGCCTCCACGTTCTGGCGGAACGCCGGCGAACTCGACCGCTACCTCGAGGAGGCGTACGCCGTCCTCGACCGCGTCGGGCTGGCCGACAGGGCCGAGGAGCCGGCCTCCGCGCTCTCCCACGGCGCCAAGCGGCAACTGGAGGTCGGGATCGCGCTCGCGGGGGACCCGGACGTCCTGCTGCTGGACGAGCCGAACGCCGGCGTCTCCTCCGAGAGCGTGAGCCGCGTCGTCGACCTCGTCGAGGACGTGGCGACCGACCACGCCGTACTGCTGGTCGAGCACAACATGGACATCGTGATGGAGGTGTCCGACCGGGTCGTCGTGCTCAACCAGGGCGCGGTCATCGCCGACGACGAGCCCGCGGCGGTCCGCGCGGACCCCGCGGTGCAGGAGGCGTACCTCGGCGGCTACGAGCCGGGGAGCGCCGGAACCGGCGCGGACGGGTCGGACCGATCGGCCGACGACGGGGGTGAACTCGCGTGAGTTCCGACGCCGGCCCCCCCGACGACGCTACCGCGTCGGCCGTCGGCGGTGCGTCGCCCGCGGTCGACGCCGACGCTCGATCGGCCGACGACGACGTTCGACCGGACGCCGATGACCTCCTCCTCGCGGTCGAGGGGGTCGAGACGTACTACGGCGACAGCCACGTCCTCGAGGGCGTCGACCTCGAGGTGTACGAGGGCGAGGTCGTCGCGCTGATGGGCCGGAACGGCGTCGGCAAGACGACGACGCTCCGGTCGGTGCTCCAGCTCACCCCGCCGCGCGAGGGCTCGGTGCGCCTCCGCGGCGAGGAACTCGTCGGGCGCGGCACCCACGAGGTGGCAGACCGCGGCGTCGGCTGGATCCCCGAGGAGCGACGGATCTTCGCACAGCTCACCGTCGAGGAGAACGTCCGCGTCGCGGTCCCGGACGCGGACGACGCCGGGGCCGGGCTCGAACTCGCGTTCGGGACGTTCCCGGACCTCGCGGAGCGCCGGGACGCCGACGCCGGCGACCTCTCGGGCGGGCAACAGCAGATGCTCGCCATCGCCCGCGGGCTGGTCGGCGACAACGACCTGCTGCTCGTCGACGAGCCGAGCGAGGGGCTCGCCCCGCTGATCG
Source organism: Halorarum salinum (assembly GCF_013402875.1). Lineage (NCBI taxonomy): Archaea > Methanobacteriati > Methanobacteriota > Halobacteria > Halobacteriales > Haloferacaceae > Halorarum > Halorarum salinum. The sequence goes on from NZ_CP058580.1 coordinate 172,457, forward strand.
TCGAGGCGGTCGCCGACGCGCTGGCCGACGCCGCCGCCGACACGACGATGCTGCTGGTCGAACAGAACCTCCCGCTCGCGCTCGACGTCGCCGACCGCTTCTACGTCCTCGACCACGGCGCGGTCGTCGACGAGGGCGGGACGGCCGAGGTGGACGCCGACTCCGAGCGGCTCAGGAGGTACCTCTCGGCATGAGCGCCGTCGCCGCCCTCCCCGTCGCCGCGTCGCTGGGCGACGTCGCCGTCGCGCCGCTCCTCCTCGACGCGCTCGTCGAGTTCCTCTCGCCGACGACCCTCGCCGAAGTGCTGCTCCGGGGGCTCGCCGAGGCGGGGCTGTACGTGATGATCGCCGCCGGGCTCACGCTCGTGTTCGGGCTGATGGGCGTGCTCAACTTCGCGCACGGCTCGCTGACGATGCTCGGCGCCTACCTCGGCGGCCTCGCGCTGGTCGCCACCGTGAGCCAGTCCAGCGGGCCGGTCGCCCGACTGCTCACGTTCGGCGTCGCGCTCGTCGTCGCCTTCGGCGCGCTCGCCGCGCTCGGTGGCGCCCTCGAGGTCGGGCTCATCCGGCCGATCTACGATCGGCCGCCGCTGTACCAGATCCTGCTCACCTTCGGGCTCACGCTGATGCTCGACGAACTGGCACGCATCGTGGTGCTGTTCTACGGGCTCCAGCCAACCACCGTCTGGCAGGGCGTGCTCGGGACGAAGCCCGCCTTCCTCGCCGGGTCGGTCGGCCTCGCGGGGGCGTCGGTGCAGGGGCTCGAGCTGTTCCAGATCCTGTTCGGGGCGCTCACCGTCCTCGGCGTCCACCTGTTCCTCACGCGCACGCGCTACGGGCTGTTCGTCCGGGCGGGCAGCGAGGACGGCGAGATGCTGAGCGCGCTCGGCGTCGACGTGCGCCGCGTGTTCACCGTCGTGTTCGCGCTCGGCACCGGCATCGCGGGCGCCGCCGGGGTGCTGCTCGCGTGGGACCCCGCCTGGGGCGCGTCGGTGCCGCTGGCGGCCGAGACCCTGCTGCCGGCGTTCGTCGTCGTCATCATCGGCGGGCTGGGCACCTTCCGCGGCACGGTCGTCGCCGCGCTGCTGGTCGGGTTCGTCGACTCGACGATGACCTGGTGGTTCCAGAACTACGTCGACTTCACCGGACTCCCCGAGATGACCATCTTCCTCATCCTCGTGGCGATGCTCGTCGTGAAACCGCAGGGGCTCTACGGCGTCTCGGAGGTGGGGGGCCATTAGCGACCCCGACCGCGACCCGGCCGGGGACGCGCCGTGCGACGGCCCCTCCGCGACCGACGGCGGCGAACCAGCCGACGGCAACCCGAACGTGACCGACGCCGCGGGCGCGGACGCGGCCGACCCCGCCTCGTCCGCCCGCGCCGAAGTCGGAACCGGCGACGCGGGCGAGGCCAAAACCGGGGCGACGGGCCTGCCGACCGAGGCGGACCCGTGGTACCGGCGGTACGCACGCGATCACCTGGTCCACCTCGCGGTGGTGCTGGCGTTCGCGGCCTACCCCGGACTATACCGCGTGCTCGTGAACTCCCCGCTCTCGGCGGAGTTCGTCGCGCTGCTCCCGCGGGTGGAGACGCTCGTCGTCGTGCTGTTCTTCGCGCTGTTCGCGATGTCGTTCGACTTCGTCAGCGGCTACACGGGCTACCTCTCGTTCGGCCACGCGGCGTTCTACGGCACCGGAGCGTACCTCGTCGTGCTCGCGGCGAACGGCGTCCTCGCGTTCACCGTCCCCGGGACCGGCGTGACGCTCTTCGGCCCCGAGACGCCGTTCATGCTCCTGCTCGTGCTCGCGGGGGTCGCAGCCGCCGCCCTCGCGCTCGCCATCGGGAGCGTCTCGTTCCGCCTGTCGGGGGTGTACTTCGCGATGATCACCCTCGGCTTCTCGCAGGTGCTGTACGTGTTCGTCCGCGACTGGGACTTCGTCGGCTCGGCGCCCCGGGACGGCGTCGCCGTCACCGGGTCGCTAGAGGGGTTCGAGATCGGCGTCCCGTACGTCGACTCCCTGACCGTGTCCATCGGCCAGCTCACCGGGGACTCGGTCGAGGGGCTGTTCGGCTTCGTGAACCTCGGGCCGACGGAGGTGTCCTTCTACGCGGTCGGCGCGGTCGTGCTCGTCTGCTATCTCGCGATGCAGCGGCTCGTCCACTCGCCGTTCGGCAAGGTGATGATCGCCATCCGGGAGAACGAGGAGCGCGCCCGCGCGGTCGGCTACGACACCTACGCGTACAAGCTGGGCGCGTTCGTGATCTCGGGCTTCTTCGCCGGGGTCGCGGGCGCGCTGTTCGCGGGGTTCCGCCGGTCGGTCACCCCCGAGAACGGCTTCTACTTCCTCGTCGCCGGCGACGCGCTGCTGGCCTCCATCATCGGCGGCTTCGGCACGCTCGCCGGGCCGCTGTACGGCCGGCTGTTCGACGAGGGCGTCCGGGAGTTCCTCTCGAAGGAGGGCGGCGGGGGCGGCCTGCTCCCGTACCTCCGCGCGAACCTCGGGGAGGGGACGATGGCGACGGAACTGTACAACGGGCTCACCTTCGGCGAGGCCATCGACACGTTCCTCAACGGCCACGCAGCGCTGTACGTCGGCCTGCTGTTCGTCCTGTTCGTCCTCTACGTGCCGAACGGCCTGCTCGGGACCGTCCGCGATCGGCTCGGCGGCCGAGTGGCGACGGTCGCACCCGCCCACGTCCGGCGGTGGTTGAAGTGAACGGGCCAGGCCGGACGGCACGCGGGCGGGACCGGATTCGGCTCCGCGACGTCGGCCTCACGGGGCTCGGGACGTACGTCCCCGAACGGACCGTCACCGGCGCGGAGATCGCGGCCGAGAGCGGGGTTCCGGAGGACGTCGTCGTGGACAAGATGGGCGTCCGCGAGAAGCACGTCTGTCCCCCCGACGGGGACCACGTCACCGACATGTGCGTGAAGGCGGCGGAAGCAGCCCTCGAGGACGCCGGAACCGACGCAGCCGACCTCGATCTCGTGCTCTACCACGGGAGCGAGTACAAGGACCACGTCGTCTGGTCGGCCGCGGCCGACGTCTGCGACCGGGTCGGCGCCGAGGACGCCTACGCCCACGAGTCGTACGCGCTCTGTGGCGGCGCGCCGGTCGCCGTCCGACAGACGACCGCACAGCTCCGGGTCGGCGACGTCGACCGCGCGCTGCTGGTCACGGCGAGCCGCGAGGAGGACCTCGTGGACTACGGCGACGAGGACGCGAGCTTCACGTTCAACTTCGGCTCCGGGGCCGCGGCGACGGTGCTGGAGGCCGACCCCGCGCCCGACCGCACCCGCGCGCTCGTCCGCGGGTCGGCGGCGTACACCGACGGGAGCTTCTCGAGGGACGTGGTGATGCCCGCCGGCGGGTCGGTGCGGCCGGCTTCGGCGGACACGGTCGGCGGGGGGCTCCACTCGCTCACCGTCCCCGACCCGGAGGACATGAAGGAGCGACTCGCGGAGGTGAGCGCCCCGGCGTTCCTCCGCGTCGCCGACGAGAGCCTGAGGAAGTCCGGCTACGACCGGTCGGACGTCGACTTCGTCGCGCTCACCCACATGAAGCGCTCGTTCCACGACCACCTCGTCTCGGAACTCGGCCTCGACGAGGACGGCCACCGCTACCTGGACGGCTACGGCCACGTCCAGAGCGCCGACCAGGCGCTCGCGCTCCGGGAGGGGCTCGACCGCGGCCTCGTTCGAGCGGGCGACGTGGTACTGCTTCTCGCGGCCGGCACCGGCTACACGTGGGCGGCGACCGTGCTGGAGTGGCGGGACTGATCGGGTTCGCCGGTCGACACGGAAGGGTGGAACCCCCTCGACGATCCCCGCCGAAAGCACTCGAAAACCGGTGTGTTCGCGTCGGGCTATCCTCCGCTCTCAACCGCTCGACCGCCCGTTACCTCGTTATCGTCGTCGTCCGCGACGGCGCCGTCGACCGGCACCGCCCGCGTCGCCGTCGCCTTGAAGCTCGCGACGACCTCCCGGCCGGGTTCGAGCCCGAGGCGGTCGACGCTGTCCCGCGTGACGAGCGCGACGAGGGGGGTCGAGTCGCCCACGTGGACGGTGACGTGGGAGACGGCGACTCCCTCGTCGATGGCCTCCACCCGCCCGACGAACCGGTTTCGGGCGCTCGTCGCCGCGCCGGCCGGGGCGTCGTCCGGGTCGTGGAGCGTGACGGCGCTGGCGCGGACGCTGACCTCCACCCCGACCCCCCCGCCGTTCGTATAGCGCTCTTCGGTGTATCCTTCCGGCCTGACCACGAGCGCGCGAAGCCTGCCGGCGCCGGTCTCGACCGTCCCGAGTTCGCCCGTCGTCCCGACGAGTCGTCCCGGAAGGACGCTCTCGGCGACGCCGGCGGTGCCGTCGAGGTTCGCGCGGAGGCGGTCGAACCGGGCGAGGAGGGCGGTCGCGGCGTCCGTGAGCAGGCTCCCGCCCCCGTCGCTCCCGCCGCGGCGGCGAACGACCAGCTCCCCGAAGGCCGATTCGAGGTCCTGAAGGCGCGTCGTCGCCCGGGCGCGCGACCGTCCGAGCTCGCGCGCGGCGCCACTGACCGACCCCCGAGCAGCGATCGCCCGGAGCAGCGCCGCGTCCTCGCGGCCGAACGCGACGTCGTCCCGCTCGACGACCGCGCTCGCGTCGGCGGCCGACTCCGGGCCCTCCCCTCGTGACATGCCACATCCTCACGCCCGAGTCGGCATAACGATTGGCGACGCCGATCGGACGCACCGTCCGGGCCAACCCGCCGAGATGGTTCGGCAGGTTGGTCCGGACGATACCACCGAATCCGGCGAACTGGATCTCCCTATTGGTATAGTACAACCAGCCGATCCCGCCGAACGATCAAACGGATCCAACTGGTGCGACTCGTCCGAAGTAGGAGAACCCCACTAACCATCTCGTTTGTACAAACTATCCAAATTATCCAAACTATACGATTCCACACAACTGTATAAACAATCCAAACTGTACGAGTGACCCGAACCGTGTGATCCGAATCGCCGTTCAGAGCCGCACGAACCCGGCGATCCGGAAACCCCATGCGAACGACCGGGATCGTACCGACCATCCGAACCGTACAAACCGTCATACTGCGGGAGGATCACCGTCCGCGGCGTGGATCGGCCGGTGAAGTTTTGATGTGTTTCCCGTCCAATCCTCCCCTGACGGCCGAACCGACTCCTCGACTCGAACGAGTTCGACGAGGAGTACCGTGCGAACCGTGAAACCAGGGTCGGCCGGGAGAACCATACAAATGGTCAAAACTCGTTTGTACGGATTTCCCAGTTCGTCTGACGGACGTCTCACAAAGGGCTAAACCGGATGGGCGGGACAAACCGGTTTGTATGACCGATCCGTCCCGGACGCCGACGGTGGCCGTCTCGAACCAGAAGGGGGGCGTGGGCAAGACCACGACGGCGATCAACGTGAGCGGCGCGCTAAACGAGCTGGGCAACGACGTGCTGTTCGTCGACCTCGACCCGCAGGGGAACGCGACCGAGAACCTCGGGATGATGGAGGCGTACGACGCCGAACCGCCGACGCTGTTCGACTGTCTCACGGACCCCGAGCGGCGAGACTCGGTCCACGACATCGTTCACGATCACGCCGAGATGGACGTCCTCCCGTCGAACATCGACATGACGGCCGCGGAGCCGGAACTGACGCTCTCGCGGCGGAGCGGCGAACAGCTCGCGCTGCTCTTGGAGCGCGTCGACGACGACTACGACTTCGTCGTCGTCGACTGCCCGCCGAACCTCGGGAACCTGATGGACAACGCGCTGTACGCCTCGCGGAACCTGCTCATCCCGGCGCTCGCGGAATCCACCAGCAAGCGCGCGTTCGAGCTGCTGTTCGACCACGTCGAGGCGCTGGAGCTCGACTACGACATCACGATCAGCGAGCGGGGCGTGGTCGTGAACCGCATCGACGTGCGGAAGAACCAGGCGACGGAGATGGTCGACTGGATCAACGAGGCGTTCGACGGGGTCCCCGTCTGGGAGGTCCGCGAGCGGGCGGCCGTCCAGAAGGCCCTCGAGAACGGCTCCTCGCTGCTCGAGTACGACCCCGAGTGTGACATGTGCGAGGTGTTCCTCGACGTCGCCGCCGACCTCGAGGAGCAGTTCGCGGCCCGGGAGGTGGAGGCATGAGCGGCGAGGACCGCGCGAGTCGGCTGAGGAACCGCCGTCAGCAGGCGAAGAACAGGGCGACCGGGAGGGACGAGACGGACGAACCGGGCGAAGGAGCCGAACAGGGCGAAACGTCAAAACCGTCCGAACCGTCAGAATCCGACGAACCTGCCGAAACGGGCGAACCGGATAGCCCGAACGAGGCGGACGAACTCGACGGGGAGGGATCGGTCAAGGAGGAGCAGGTCGGGACGTACATGTACCTCCCGCGCCAGCAGAAGAAGGAACTCGAGCGGACGTACAACCTCCTGAAGGCGGAGTACGAGTTCGAGTACGACGAGGAGTTCGAGAAGAACCGCCACTTCTTCCCGCTCGTCGTCCGCCACGGTCTGGACACGCTGGCGGCGGCGGACGCCGAGGACGTCCCGGACCTGCTGGAGGACGCGTAGGCGGCCCCGCCGATCCGCGCGGAACGGGTCGTGATGAACCCTATTTCGCAATACGGACGATTGCTGATCGCGGGCCAGCGTTCGAACCGTCGTTCGGTCCTTCGCGGGGATTCGACGGTCTTCGAGCGCGGCGGGTACGACAAGCGCGACGTGCTCACCATCGCGACCTGCTTCTCGACGGTGAGCATCGGCTTCGTCGACGTCGTCGCGGCCACGGTGGAGATGCTGGCGCTCTTCCCCGTCATCTTCGGCGCGTACTTCGTCTGCGTCGTCGTCACGGCCGCCATCCTCGTCCGGCCGCCGCCGATCAGCACGACCCCCGAGGGGTACATCGCCGAACCGGACCCGGAGGTCCCGTTCACCGGCTCGATCGCCGAGTACCTCCGCTTCGCGGCCAGCGAGGCGGTCGGGAAGGCGGCCGAGGGCGAGACGCTCCTCGGAGCAGCGAAGCGGGGGTTCCTCGACGGGCTGAAGCTCACCGCCCTCATCCTCGGCACCATCCTTGCGGTCGGGCTGGCCGCGACCCTGCTGTCGGCCAACACGCCGACGTTCGACGTCCCCGGCGCGCCGCTGGTCCCCCTCATCGCCGCCCTCGGGATTCCGAACCCCGCGGTCGTCGCCCCGGCGACCATCGTCGGCATCACCGAGATGTACGTCCCCGTCCTGCTCGTCGCGGAGGCGGAACCGATGGCGCGGTTCTTCGTCGCCGTGCTCGCCGTCTCACAGCTCATCTTCTTCTCCAGCGTCGGGCCGGTGACGATGGACATGTTCTCGGACGTGCCCGTCCGGTTCCGGGACCTCGTCGCGCTGTTCGTCATGCGGACGATCATCCTCGTCCCGCTCGTCGCGGCCATCACCCACCGGTCGCGGCGATGGGGCTGCTCTAGGCGACCACGTCGACGAGCGAGTCGACCAGCTTGTTCTCGGCGCGGCGGAGGTGCTCCTCGGCGGTGCGGCGCTCCACGCCGACCGCGTCGGCGATCTCCGCGGTCGTCACGCCCCGCGGGATCTCGTAGTAGCCGTTCTCGTGGGCATACCGGAGGACGGCGGACTGCCGATCGGTCAGGTCCGGGACGACGCCGTGGGGGTCGAGGAGCGGGCTCCGCGGTCGGACGGCGTCGATCTCGCGTTTCGCCTCGACGGTGACGGGCGCGCCCGCCTCGACCAGGTCGTGGAAGCAGTCGGTGAGCGCCCCGGCCGAGAGCGAGAGCACGCGACAGACCTTGTCGCCGCCCTGGTACTCCAGCGGGTACAGGAGGAGACAGCCGTGTCGGTCGAGCACCGACTCGATGAGGTCCCCCTCGTGGTCCCGGAGACAGTCCTCGGTGACGAGCACGGTCTCCCCGCGGCTCCTGAGCCGCTCCCGAACGCCCACCGTCCCCTCGACCCGGGCTTCCACCTCCGCCGCCGCCTCCTCGGTCACGTGGAGCAGGTCGCAGTGGCGGTTACACCAGAGTTCGATGGTTGCGGACGTTCCCGCGGTCGCGTCCGCATACGCGGAGTGGCCGGTGATCCGCAGGGTGGCCTCGTACATGGAGGCAACCGGGGGGCGCTAATTTATAAATGATGCTCCGTACGGAGGGCGGGCTCGTATTGGGCCGCGGGGGCAACTAGCACGAGATGGCAGGCCAGCAGGAGCGCGGCGACGCCGCGCAGCGCATCGGCGAGCCGAGCGAGCAGTGGCGCGAGTACCGGGGCGCGCCCACCGGCACCGACATCGAGTGCGGGGGGTGGCGACAGGAAGCCGCGCTCCGCATGCTGAACAACAACCTCGACCCGGAGGTCGGCGAGGACCCGGAGAACCTCGTCGTCTACGGCGGCACCGGCCGGGCGGCCCGCTCGTGGGACGCCTACGACGCAATCCTCGACCAGCTACGGGACCTCGCGGACGACGAGACCCTCCTGGTCCAGTCCGGAAAGCCGGTCGGTCGGTTCGAGACCCACGAGATGGCCCCGCGGGTGCTCATCGCGAACTCGAACCTGGTGGGCAAGTGGGACGACTGGGAGCACTTCCACGAACTCGAGGCCGAGGGGAAGATCATGTACGGCCAGATGACCGCCGGCTCGTGGGCGTACATCGGCACGCAGGGCATCATCCAGGGCACCTACGAGACGCTCGCGGAACTCGCCCGGCGGGAGTTCGACGGGAGCCTCGCGGGTCGGACCGTCGTCACCGGCGGCCTCGGCGGGATGAGTGGCGCCCAGCCGCTCGCGGTCACGATGAACGGCGGCGTCTGCGTCGTCGCGGAGGTGAAGGGCGACCGAATCGACCGCCGAATCGGGACCGACTACCTGATGGAGCGCGCCGACGACCTCGACGAGGCGATGGCCCGCGCCGCGGAGGCCGCCGAGGCGGGCGAACCGTACAGCGTCGGCGTCGAGGCAAACGTCGTGGACGTGCTGGAGACGATGCGAGCGGAGGGGTTCGTCCCCGACGTCGTCACCGACCAGACGAGCGCCCACGACGAACTGGAGGGGTACTACCCGGCCGGCTACTCGGTCGCGGAGGCGGACGATCTCCGGGAGTCCGACCCCGAGCGGTACGTCGCGGAGAGCCTCGACACGATGGAGCGGCACGTCGACGCCATCCTGGCGATGCAGGCGGACGGCGCTGTCGCGTTCGAGTACGGAAACAACCTCCGCGGGCAGGTGCGCGAGCACCGCGGCCGCGAGGACGCGTTCGACTACCCCGGCTTCGTCCCGGCGTACATCCGCCCCATGTTCTGCCGCGGCCGCGGCCCGTTCCGGTGGGCCGCCCTCTCGGGCGACCCGGCCGACATCCACCGCACGGACGAGGCGGTGAAGGAACTGTTCCCGGACGAGGAGGCGCTCCACCGCTGGATCGACCTCGCCCAGGAGCGGGTGTCGTTCCAGGGGCTTCCCTCACGGGTCTGCTGGCTCGGCTACCAGAGCAACGAGGACGGGCTCACGGAGCGCGCCGAGTTCGCGCTCCGCATCAACGACCTCGTCGGCGAGGGGGAGATCCGGGCGCCGGTCGTCGTCACCCGCGACCACCTCGACGCCGGGTCGGTCGCCAGCCCGAACCGCGAGACCGAGTCGATGAAGGACGGCACCGACGCGGTCGCGGACTGGCCGATCCTCAACGCCCTGCTGAACTGCGCGGCCGGCGCGGACATCGTGTCGGTCCACGACGGCGGCGGCGTCGGCATCGGCAACGCGCTCCACGCGAACAACCACGTCGTCCTCGACGGCACGGATCTCGCGGCCGAGAAGGCCCGCCGGGTGTTCACCACCGACCCCGGGATGGGCGTCGTCCGCCACGCCGACGCGGGCTACGAGGACGCCGTCGACGAGGCCGAGGAATCGGACGTCACGATCCCGATGCGAGGGGGGCGATGAGCCTCCGCGCACCCCCCGACTGGCTCGGCCCGTCGGACGACCCGAACGACGTCCAGTTCGGCGACGTCGTGGAGCCGACGACGCTCGACGACGCCGGCGAGTACGACGCGGTCCTCGTCGGCGAGCCGTACGACGGCGCCGTCATCGGCCGGCCCGGGGCCGCCGAGGCGCCCGCCGCCGTCCGCGACTCGCTCGCCGGCGTGAAGGCCCACCACTACGAGACGGGTCCCGTCGCGGGCGTCGGCGACCTCGGCGACGTGCCGCTTCCCGACGACGAGGAGGACGTCGCGGCGGTCCAGGACGCGGTCGCGGAGACGACTCAGCGGGTCCACGAGGCCGACGCGTTCCCGGTGTTCCTCGGCGGCGACAACTCGCTCACGGTGGCGAACGTCCGGCCGCTGCTGGGCGGAGCCGGCGGCGGCGAGGGGCGAGGCCACCGCCGCGGGGGCGGCGCTAGCGGCGCGGATGGGGGAGGGGATGGTGGGGGAGAGGGGGGTCCAGGGGGGAGAGGGGGAGGACGGGGAGGGGGCGACGGGCGCGTCGGCGTCGTCAGCCTCGACGCCCACCTCGACTGCCGGGAGCCGACCGACGGGCCGACCAGCGGCACCCCGTACCGACGGCTGTTCGAGGCCGGCCTGGACGCGCTCTCGGTCGTCGGCGCCCGCCACTTCGAGACCTCGACCGCCTACGCCGACTTCCTCGCCGAGCGCGGCGGGACCGCGTTCACCCCGGCGGACGTGCGGGCGGACCCCTCCGGAATCGCCGCGGCCGCCGTCGAGGCGCTCGGCGACGTCGACCGCGTGTACGTCAGCCTCGACGTGGACGTGCTCGACGTCGCCGCCGCGCCGGGCGTGAGCGCGCCGACGCCCGGGGGAGTTCGGACGTCCGAACTGTATGAACTGGTTCGGAGCGTACTGCGGGACGAACGCGTCGTCGGGTTCGAGGTCGTGGAGTGTGCGCCGCCGCTGGACCGCGGCGGGCGGACGGTGGCGGCCGCCTCGCGTGCGGTCGCCCACGCGCTCGCGGGGGTGACCGCGCGTGCGTGAGGAACGAGGTTCAGGCGAGCGGGGGTCGGCCGCCGGCGCGTCCGCCGGCGACGGGCCGCGACCCGTGGACGACGGCCCGCCGGGGCTCACGGTCGTCCACGGCGCGTCGGAACTCGTCGTCGGGCCCGACGGCGGGGTCGGCGTCGAGACGATCCCGGACGGCGCGTTCGCCGCCGAGGAGGGCCGGGTCGTCACGGTCGGCGCCGCGGACGAGGTGCTGCGCGAGTACCCGGCCGAGAACGCCGACGTCGCGGTCGACGCCGACGGACGCCTCGTCGCGCCCGGGTTCGTCGACCCCCACACCCACGCCGTCTTCGCGGGCGACCGGACCGACGAGTTCGCTGCCAAACTCCGCGGGAAGTCCTACGAGGACATTCTCGCGGAGGGCGGCGGCATCCTCCGGACCGTCCGGGCCGTGCGGGAGGCCGACGAGGCGACGCTGACCGCGAACCTGCTTGACCACCTCGACGTCATGCTCGCGCACGGGACCACCACCGTCGAGGTGAAGAGCGGCTACGGGCTCTCGACCGAGTCCGAGTTGAAACTGCTCGGCGCCGTCGACGCGGCCGACGAGCGGCACCCGGTCTCGGTGGTTCCGACGTTCATGGGCGCGCACGCGGTGCCCGAGGACGACGACGCCGAGGAGTACGTCCGGGAGGTCGTCGACGAACAACTTCCGGCCGTCGCGGACCAGGGCATCGCCGAGTTCTGCGACGTGTTCTGCGAGCGCGGCGTGTTCTCGGCCGACCAGTCGCGACGTATCCTCCGCGCCGGGGCGGAGGCCGGACTGACGCCGAAGATCCACGCCGACGAGTTCGCGGACGTCGGCGCCACCGGGGTCGCCGCGGACGTCGGCGCCGCCAGCGCCGACCACCTCCTGCGGACCGACGACGAGGGTGCCGACCGCCTCGTCGACGCCGGCGTGACGCCCGTGCTCCTGCCCGGAACGGCGTTCGCGCTCGGGGAGGCGTACGCCGACGCGCGCCGGTTCCTGGACGCGGGGACGCCGGTCGCGGTCGCAACCGACTTCAACCCGAACTGCTTCGCCCGGAGCATGGGCTTCGTCGCCACGCTCGCCTGCGTCGGGATGCGCGCGACGCCGGGCGAGGTGCTCCGCGGGGCAACCCACGCGGCCGCCGCGGCGCTCGATCGGACCGACGGGACGGGGACGCTCCGATCGGGCGCGCCCGCGGACGCGGTCGTCCACGACGTGCGCGAGCACGTCGAGGTCCCGTACACCCTGGACGTGAACACCGCCGACGTCGTCCTGGCGGGCGGGAACCCCGTCGTCGGGGACGGGGGGGCCGTCCATGAGTGAGACCGCCGACGGGCGGCCCGCGGAGGTCGTCCTCGACGGCGAGTCGCTGACCCCGGAGGAGGTCGCCGCCGTCGCGCGGGACGGCGCGACCGTCCGGATCGCCGAGTCGGCGCGCGAGGCGGTCCGGGCGTCCCGCGACCGCGTCGTCGCCGCCGCCGAGTCCGGCGAGGCGGTGTACGGGCTCAACACCGGCTTCGGCCACCTCGTGGACGCTCGCATCGACCCGGAGGACGTGACGGAGCTCCAGACGAACCTCGTCCGGAGCCACGCCACCGGCGCCGGGCGACTGCTGGCGACCGAGGAGGTCCGCGGGATGATGCTCACCCGCGTCAACGCGTTAGTCAAGGGCTACTCGGGCGTCCGCGAGGTCGTCGTCGACCACCTCGTCGCGATGCTCAACGAAGGGGTCCACCCGGTCGTCCCCTCGCGGGGCAGCCTCGGGGCCAGCGGCGACCTGGCGCCGCTCGCACACGTCGCGGTCGTCCTGCTCGGCGAGGGGCGGGCGACGGTGGACGGGCGGCCGGACGGCGGATCGTGGGGCGTCGACGCGGCGGGCGCGGGCGACCGGGAGACGGCGGGCGTCGCCGGAACGAACGCGGGGGTGGACGACGGCCCGAGCGGCGGGGCGGACGAGGCGGTGCCGGGCGACGAGGCGCTCGCGGCCGCTGACCTCGACCCCCTCAGGCTCGCCCCGAAGGAGGGGCTCGCGCTCATCAACGGGACGCAGCTCACCCTCGCGGTCGCCGCCCTGCTCGTCGTCGACGCCGAGCGGGTGCTCGACGCGGCCGACGCGGCCGGCACGCTGACGACCGAGGTGACGATGTCGACGACGGCGAACTGCGACCCGGCGGTGACCGACGTCCGCCCGCACGCGGGCCAGGCGGAGAGCGCCGCGAACGTCCGTCGGTACGCGGCCGGGTCGGAGGTGATCGAGTCCCACCGGAACTGCGACCGGGTGCAGGACGCCTACTCGATACGGTGTCTCCCGCAGGTCCACGGCGCGGTCCGGGACGCCGTCGGGCACCTCCGGGAGGCCGTCGAGGTCGAACTGAACGGCGCGACCGACAACCCGCTCGTCTTCCCGTCCGACGCGGTGGCCGGCCGGGCGAGCGGGGGCGAGGACGCCGCGGTGCTCTCGGCCGGCAACTTCCACGGCGCGCCGCTGGCCCACCGGCTGGACTACGTCGCCGGCGCGCTGACGGACCTGGCGGCGATCTGCGAGCGCCGGGTCGACCGGATGCTCAACCCCGAGATCCAGGAGGAGCACCTGCCGCCGTTCCTCACCGAGCGGAGCGGCCTGCGGTCGGGCTACATGATCGCCCAGTACACCGCGGCCGCGCTCCTCAACGACTGCCGGGCGGCCGGCCGACACGCGACGGACTCGACGCCCGTCAGCGGCAACCAGGAGGACCACGTCAGCATGAGCGGCGGGGCGGCGCTCACCGCCCGGACCGTGCTCGGGAACGTCGCCACGGTCGTCGGCGTCGAACTCGTCTGCGGCGCGCAGGCCGCGGAGTTCCTCGACCCCGACCTGTCGCTCGGCGACGGCACCGCCGCGGCGTACGACGCCGTCCGCGAGGTCGTCCCGAAACTGGTCGAGGACCGGCCGCTGGACGCCGACCTGCGCGCCGGCGAGCGGCTGGTGAGCAGTGGCGCCGTTCGGGACGCGGTGGAGGCGGCGGTCGCCGGGGAGGGGGACTGAACCGAGGGCCGGCCGGTCCCGTCGGTCAGCGATGCGGGAGCGAGAGTTCGGTGTTCCAGCGGAGTTCGCCCTCGTACTCGACGAGGACCGGTTGCAGGTCGAGGAACGACTCCAGGGCGTCGGCGTCGAGAGCGAACTCCGGGGTTTCGCCGACGTTCACGAAGCACTCTGGAACGCCCGCCAAATCAAGCGTGGTAATGCTCCCGATCCCGTACTCGGGCGACCGAAACGGGCGGATTCGGACGCCGTACTCGTCGTCGCCGGCCCTTCGAACGTCCACCACGATGGGGACGCCGCCATCCCGCTGTGTCAGCGTGAAGCGCCCGTCCCCGACGACCGTGTACTGCCCGCCGACCACCGAGAGACTGCGAGCCAGCCGCATCGCGGCGCCGAACGGGAACCCGTCGTTCAGCAGCCGGGCAAGCAGCAGGCCCACGTCGACGGCGTCCCCGTTCTCCACGTCGCTCAGCGCGACCGCTCCCGCGACCGCGCCGTCCTCGACGAGTCGGACGCCCTGCCGGTACGACTGGCAGGCGTTGAGGACGAACGCGCCCACGCCGTGCTCCTCGAGCGAGGCCACGTCGAGGGTCCCGTCGGCACACTCCAGGCCCTCGGGGGTCGCGTGACCGACGAAGTGCAGCAGGTCCACCGTCTCGGCGAGGCGGTCCGCCAGTTCCGTCCGCGTCAGGTCCGTCGCGGTCCACACTGCGAGGTCGGCCGACGAGTCCCGGCCGTACACGGCCTCCACCTGCTCGACCTCGGGCGCCATCGCCGGGTCGTTCGCGACCAGCAGCACCGAGAGCGGGCCGGCGCGCGGCCGACGCGCGTGCCGGTGGACCGCCCCCTCGCGCAGGAACGTGTCCGCGCCGATCGGGATCCCGTCGCCGACGTAGACGACGTTCCCGGCGTCCGCCGGCGGGACGAGCGCGAACGTCTCCTCCTCGGCGAACACCTCGGCCGCCGAGCGGGTCGACTCCCCCGCCGCGGGGGCCGCCGGGGACCCCGGAGTCGTCGCCTGCCCGTCCTCGAGGAACGCGTTCAGCGCGACCGGCCGGGCCGCCTCGCCGCCGACGCGTTCGGGCGACCCGACGCGGACGGCGGCGAGTTCGTCGACGAACGCGGGGAGCGCGGTGACGTGTTCGGGGTCGGGTTCGACGTGCGCGCAGGTGGGCCACGGCGGGGTGACGGCCTCGACCGCCTCGTCCGGGACGTCGACGTACGCCCGCACCCGCTCGGCGAGCGGTCGCTCGTACAGGTCCGCGGGGTCCAGCGCGTCGGGCGCGGCCCCCTCGAACCGTCGGCGGAGCGATAGCTCGATTGGATAGATCCCCTCCGTCCTGACGACGCAGTCGAGCAGGAACGTCCGGGCGAGGAGGTCCGTCACCGCGTCCGCGTAGCCGGCCCCCGTCGGGAACTCGACGAGCGGATCCGACTCGTCGACGACCGAAAGCAGGGGCGACTCCCCGGGGACCGTGCGTGCGCCGAGGTAGGCTGCCAGCGGCGCCGCCGGGAACGCGTACTCCGGCGTCGGCGGGAGCGTCAACCGGAGGCCGGTGTCCGGAAGCGAGAGCCCGTCGGGCGGCCGGAACGAGTCGCCGAGTTCGACCGACGGCGGGTGGCCCCGAAGCGTCGGCCACGCGCGTTCGGGCGACCCGGTGACGAACGGGGCGCCGAGCCACTCGATCGCCCGGAGGAGGTCCGGCCCGTCGGTCGTGGTGCGGAGCGTCTCGTGGGGCTCCCGTCGGCGGGCGCGGCCCCCGACCGTGAGCGCCGTCGACCCGTCGAACGTGACCTCGGTCCGCCCGTCGACGGTGACGAGATCCAGGGAGGCGGTCGCCGTGAGGTACACCTTCAGGTCGGCGTCGACCTCGATCACGTACGCGTCGCGCGGGAGCGTCGCGTCCACGTCGAAATCGAACCGGTCCACGAACGAGTAGTCGGCCTCGCGGACGCAGATCAGCACCTCGCCGGGGAGGCTGACGCGGTCGGTGTGCACCCGGACCGCCCGTTCGACGGGGAGCGTGCCCACGTCGGGGGTGCCGGGGGCCACCGTCGCGTCCGACGGGAGGCCGACGAGCACCGACTCGGACCGGACGTTGTCGACGAGCTCGAGCCCGTCCGGCGTCCGGCCGATTCCCATCGCATCCATCACCGGCGGGTGGTCGGGGGGACCCTTGAATGGTGCGACCGTCGCGGCGGTTGCGCCGGCGAACGGGGTTCCCGAGGGCGGGTGGTCCGTCGGAAGTGGGAGGGTATTTGTGGTCGGCCCCCCGAGAGGTTGGAAATGACCCTCGAGACGGCCGCCGGGCCCCTCGACGAACTGCTTCACGCCGCCGTCGGGCGGTCGGGGGACGGGACCCTCGTCGTCTCCGGACACCAGGACGTCCTCCGCGAGGCCGTTCTCGCAGTGGCGGACGCCGGGGGGGACGCTCCCGGACGCGTTCGGCTGCTCGGGACCGAACCGGCCCTCGAGGAGGCGACCGACGACTTCCTCGTCGCCTCCAACGCCGCGGACCTCGTCCGTGACGGCTCGCTCGTGCTCCGGGCGAGCGACGAGGACTACCTCCCGGCGATGGTCGTGGGGTTCGGGGAGGGCGACGACTCGGTCACGACCGTCTCCCCGCTTCCCGGCGGCGACGCGGTGGCGGTGCGGACCGACGCCGCGGAGTCCGTGACGACCGTTCGGGAGGCGCTCGAGCGGTCGTTCGAGCGGGCAGCGCCCTACGAGGTGACCGCGCCGGGGTACGATCGCCTGCTGTCGTCGCTCGAGTCGGCCGTCGGCGACGGCGTCGGTTCCGACGTGGCGGCCGTCCTCGAGGCCGAGGTGACCGTCAGGAGCTCCGACTCGACGCTTGACGAGCTCGACACGGTGCTGCTGATGGGCGGGCGGAACGGCGCTCAGCTGTACGAGCTCTCCGCGTGGGCCGAGGAGCTCGGGCTCGCCAGTCGGGCGACGATGTCCGCGCGAAAGCGTCGGCTGGAGTCGGCCGGCCTGCTCGCGACCGAGAAGGTCAGCACGGACGTCGGGCGTCCCCGCCAGCGCCTGCTCCTCGCCGCCGAGGGGCTCCGGGACGCCCCGCCCGCGGACCTCGTCCGCGCGGCCCGGAGCGTCCTCGTCGGAGAGTGATCGGCCGGCCGGAGGGCGGCGGGTAGCCGGCGGGGACGCGACGGGGGCGGCAGGAACGCGAACGGGGAGCGGGACGCCTGCCGCGCACGGAATCCCCCGAGCGCTGCCGGTGGGCGACGATTTATGCGCCGACGACGACGCCCGTTTCCCGTGACCGACTCCCCGCCCCCCACCGACCGCCGGCCCGTCACGGAGACCCTCCACGGCCACGAGGTCGCGGACCCGTCGCGACGGGAGCGACCGGTACACTCAAGTCGATTTTGGCCCGATTCCACCCGAACAGGGACCTACTGATGGATGTTTCCGAGGAGATACGCTGCTTGTTCGCCGCCAGAGTGGAGGAACGCCGCGACTCGTTCGTCGTCGAGGTGCCGAAACGGGAGGTGGAGATCGGGGACGTGGAGGTCGGGGAGGTGTACCGCGTCCCGTTGCTCGCCGCACGCGACGCGTCCGGGGCCGGAAGCGGAGGGGACGCTGCCGGAGGGGAACCCGGGCGGACGTCGGCCGGGGGCGACGGATCGAACTCCGGCCGAACGGCGGAGTGGTCGGCCGGACGCGACTCCGGTCGGGGGGCAGGTCGGTCGGGGGGCGCGCCAGACCAGCCCGTCGAGGTGGGCGAACGGCGCACCGTCGAGATCGAGGACATCGGCGAGCAGGGCGACGGGATCGCCCGCGTCGACCGGGGGTTCGTCGTCATCGTCCCCGACACCGAGGTGAGCGAACGCGTCACCATCGAGATCACGGACGTCGGGGGGACGGTCGGGTTCGGCGAGGTCGTCGAGCGGAAGGACTACTACGAGTGAGTCGGGGACCCGTTCCGCGCGCCGTCGGCGAGCCCCGCCCCGGGTCGGTGGAACGTCGCCGCGGCTACTCGTGGCTGTGGACGTTGGTGCTCCCGCACTCCGGGCACCGCGTGAGCGTCCCCAGCGGCGGGTGAGCGACCCGGTCCCACGCCTCGCCTACCGGGGCCGCGAACCCACAGCCGAGACAGGTCAACCGCGTCGCGTCGACGGATTCGTCGGCCATCGACTGCTTCCACTCACGCACGGGTAAAAGAAGTTTCCCGGGAATCGTGCCGCCCGAGAATCGTGCCGCCCGAGGAACCCTGCTCCCCGGGGGAGTCGTGCCGGCGATCGGGGGTACCCGGCGGCGAGGGATACACGAAACCGGCGTGTGGGACGGGCGTATCGAACTGGTACGCACGCGCGGACGATCGGCCAACGTTTCCGTTACCTGCAAAGGAAGGCAGGGTACCCATGCCGTCGACGGTCGAACTTGCTCCGGAGGCACCATGAGCGAACGCGACAGGAACGACGAACGCGATAGAACCGTGGACGGCTCCGGCCGGGGGGTGGACGACGACCGCTCCCCGTCGCGCGATCCGAACGTGACCGGCGAGCGCGACCCGGCCGAGGGTCGGGACAGGGCCGGCGAGGGCGACGTCGCCGGCAGCCGGAACACGACCCACGAACGGGACGTGACCGATGACCCCGACCGGACTGGCGGTTCCAGCACGTCCGGGAGCGCTGGCCGGACCGGCGACCGGGACCCCGCCGCCGGCTCGACGACGACCGACGACCCCGACGTGGCGGACGACGCCGCCACGGCCGACGACCCCGGTATGGGGGGCGACCCCGACACGACCGGCGGGTACGACGCGAACCCCGGCGGGCGCGGCAAGTGGATCTCGGCGATCATCGGCCTCCTCGGGCTCTGGATGATCCTCCAGGCCGTCCTGTTCGAACTCACGCCGGGACAGTTCTGGAACGACGTCATCGTGGGCGCGCTCCTGCTCGCGGTCGGCGGGTACAACTACTACCGCCGCGCGGACGAGCGCCTGGGGAACATCGGCGCCGCCGCGCTCGCAGCGCTGATCGGCCTGTGGCTCGTCGCGTCCCCGTTCGTCTTCGGGGCCGGCGACACGGCGAGCGGGTTCGCCTTCTGGAACGACGTCCTCGTCGGCCTGTCGGCGCTCGTTCTCGGCGCCTACAGCGCCTACAAGGGCCGCTCCCGGCGCCGTGCGACGGCCAGAACCGCGTGAGGTGATGAACGGCCGGGCGGTCGGCCCGTCCGCCTTTCCGTTTTTTTTTTTTCGCGCAATCGACCCCCGAGAAACGTTCTACCGACGGCGTTCGGGGCGCGTCACCAGTCGCTCGCGAGGTCGCGCGACATCGTCTCGCGCCGGTAGGCGGCGACGTGGTACCTCGTGATCAGTACCGAGTACGCCGTCACTAGCACCGAGAAGAGGCCGATGTACGGAAGCGAGCCGTCGTGAACGAGCCCGTTCACCAGTTGGAGTAGCGCGAACGCCGGGAGGCCGAAGGTGAAGATGCCGGTTCGCACGGGGAACTCGCTGGCCATCCGCAGGAACGTCTCCCTCTCGTCCGCCGCGTGTGTGCCCGGTATGCTCATCGTATCTGCTCTTGTAGAGTGCCTACCGAGCACAGGTATAGGGGCTTCGAAACTGGGCGACCGACCGTGCCGTCGCCGAGCCCGGCAGGTGGTCGCCGACGGTCGACTGCCGTCGGCGGTCGACGGCGATTACAGCCCCGTCGGGAACAGTTCGGGGACGCGGTCGCGGTCAGGGTGGACTTCGACCGGGTGAAGCGCCGTCGTCCGGTCGAGATGCACGAGCGCGTCGTACCGGTCGGGAAGGTCCGTCGGGACGTAGTTCCCGACCTCCCGGTCCGGGTGGTAGACGACGCCGATGGCCCGGTGGCCGCGGGGTTCCGCGAGCCGGTCGTCCTCGTCGACGGCGTCGGTGAGGAGGAGCCGATCCGCCCCGCCCGCGCGACGGAAGACGTCCTCGAGGCTCCCCTCGACCGCCGCCGGAACGGTCATCTCCTCCGTCGGCGCGCCCCACTCGTCGCCGGCGACGGCGCTCCCGGCGTGGGAACCGAATCCGACCAGTTCGACGTCCTCCGGGGGGTTGTCCTCCCGGACGAGTTGCCCGACGTTGAGCCGACCCCTCGCCTCCATGTCGGTCGCCCGAGCGTCGCCGACGTGGGTGTTGAGCGCCCAGACGACCGCCTTCGCGTCCCCGCCGTATGGTTCGAAACACCGGTACGCCTCCCGGGCGTGCTCGGCCGCCTCCGGGTCCTCGTCCGACAGGTAATCGACGACCGCTCCCATCGACTCGAACAGGCCGTACACGTGGAGCCCGTAGACGCCGACCGCGTCGGACGGTCCCCGTTCGTGCTCGGACGACTCCCGGTTGTGCCGTTCGAGCCACTCCAGGAACTGCGCGGTCTCCCAGTTGGCCCACATCCACGTCGGCCAGCGATCGAACGAGTCGAGGACCTCCCGGACGGTCCCGTCCGCGCCCGGCAGGCCCTTCACGAGGCGGTTCGGCTCGTAACGGCTCGTCCAGTCGCCCTCGACGGCGACGAAGTCGAAACCGTGGTCCCGAACGAGGCGTGCGGTCAGGTGCGCGCGCCACCGGTAGGACTCCGAGGTCCCGTGGGGCGCCTCTCCGAGGAGGACGAACCGCGCGTCGGCGCACCGATCGAGGAGCGCGTCCGCGTCGGCCGGCCCGTCGACCCGCATCGCGTACCGTTCGACCTCCCGTGCGGCCCGATCGACGGCTCCCGGTTCGTTCCGGGTGGTGCGGTCGCTCAGCGACATCCGTGTGAACGGATGGCACGTGGACGGGGTAAGTACTGGCGGCTCGGCCGTCGACGTGGCCACCCGTTCGCCCTCGAGCCGTCCACTCCGAGCGTGAACGACCACGGCCGGGCGGCGAGGACGGTCGAAAAAATCCCGGCGAAGTGTCCGTGGCTTCCCTCGGGGTCCCGCTGGACCGCGTGGGAACCGGGTACAGCGTCTCCGGGTGAGCGGAGTTCGAAAGGTGCCGGATGGGGTGGATGCCGGGTTCGGCACCTGGTGTGGGGTCGTCGACGGTACAGGGGGGAACGACCGTCGAATCTCGCTCCGCAGGTCGCCACCGAGCCCTCGGGTGATCGCGTCGCGTTCCGGGCCAGGCACGCGACGCCCTCCGACGGCCGGTAGCAACTACTCGTACACGGGATTCTTCCATTGTTATTCAGGTGGTACCAGAACGTAAGCAGTACCCATAGCCGGGGGCGTTTCCCGCCGGGAGACCCCACGGTCGGTCCCGCGCGTTCGGTCGGCCCGCCGATGCCGGCGACGGGGACACCGGTTTGCGAGTGCTCGGCCGACGTCGATAGCGCGCGGATCGACGATCGCGAACCTGCGGAGCACTCGCAAACCGGTGTGTGTTCCCGGCGAGCGCGTCCGTTCCTGTTGGCGATTCTACCCGACACACCGGTTTGCGAGTGCTCGCGCCGGCGCTGTCTCGAGTAGGGGATCCGTACCGGGAGATAATCGATCGCTACCGTCCGGTAAGCACTCGAAAACTGGTGTGTCCGGAGCCCCTTCGTCCCGGCCCCATACCGGAGTACGGAGTGTGGCTCGCCGAGCACGGCCCACCGTCCGTCGGGTACGGCCCGCGGTTCGCCGAAGGACGGAACTCGGAGAAACGTGGAGCGGCCGCCGGGCCCGTCAGTCCTCCGAGAGACCCGCCCGAACCAGAATGCTGTCGAGGTCGAGTTCGACGTCGGCGGTCGGGAGTTCGGAACTGTCGATCGCGTCCTCGACCTGCCTGACGGTGAGCGCCTCCGAGAGCTCGTAGGTGTTGTACTGGCCGCCGCGGAGCCCCTCGTTGTTCTGGAACGACTGGAGGAACCCCAGCATGTCGAGCCGGGTGAGGTGGTTGTACATCCCCCGCTGGCTCAGTGGGTCGTCGCCGGCCGCCGAGGCGAGCTGCTCGTAGATGGCGTGGATGGCCTTCGTCCGGACCGGCGTCCGGCCGTCCGTCTCCAGCCTGGCGACCGCGTCGATGATGAGCTGTTTGTGCTGGTCCTGGTCGATGATGGACTCGACCATGTCGCCGTAGTCGAGTTCCTCCTTCGCGGCGTACACGTCGCTCGGCTTGATCGGCATGTTCCCGACGTTCTCGGCGTGTTCGGCGGCCTGCTTCAGCAGGTCCATCGCGCGCCGGGCGCTCCCCGAGGAGTTGCGCATCGCGAGCGCGGCACACAGCGACAGCACCTCCTTGTCGTACGTCTCGTCGTGGAGCGCGTTGTTCGCGCGGGCGGCGATGATCTCCTCGAGTTCGTCGGCGCTGTAGGCGGGGAACTTGATCTCCGTCTCACAGAGCGTGTCGCGGACCTTCGGCGAGAGGTTCGACCGGAAGGTGTAGTCGTTGCTGATGCCGATGAGACCGATCCGCGTGTCCTCGACGTAGCCGATGTCGCGGGCCCGCGGGAGGTCGTACAGCAGCGTGTCGCTCTCGCCGACGCGATCGACCTCGTCGAGCACGATGAGCACGGTGCCGCCGATCTCGTCGAGCTCCTCGTACAGCATCGAGTACACCTCGCGGGAGGCGTAGCCGGTCGAGGCGATCTGGTCGTCGCGGAACTCGTTGACCAGCGCGATCGCCACTTGGTAGGACGAGGCCGTGCCGTCCGAGGGCGCGATGTTCTGACAGTTGATGCGGACGTGGGTGAACGTGCGCTGCTCGTCCGGTCCGCGGTCGGCGTTGCGCTCGCGGATGTCCCCCTCCAGTTCGCGCAGGAGGTACTTCGTGGCCGCGGTCTTCCCGACCCCGGTGTCACCGTAGAGGAAGGCGTTCCGCGGCGGTCGGCCCTTGTACACGGGTTTGAGCGCGTTCACGTAGTCCTGCATCACGTCGTCGCGGCACAGGATCTTCTCGGGGGTGTGCTCCTCCGTGAAGAGGTCGGCGTCGCGGATGATCTCCACGTCGTCCTCGAAGATGGAGTTCGACCCCATTGGAAACGGTGTCGTGGACCGGGGGGATAAAGCTAGGCTTTCGAGTGCTTTCCAGTGCTTTCGAGTGCTACACCGGTCGGCTTCGAGTGCTCTGCAAGTGGCTGCGAATGACTGCGAGTGATTGCAACTGCTTCCGCAGCTACCCCCGATCGGGGGGTCGAGCCCCCGAAACGGACACCGGTTTGCGAGTGCTTTCGTGGATCTGACGCGGGTGAGAGGGAGGTGAACGGCGATCCGGCACGATGGGAAGCGAACGGTCCTGCCCGACCGCCGGCGGTCGGGACGGCTCGACCGCGGACGAGGGGTGAGAAGGGCTCGAACGACGGGTGATGCCTGGCCTGTAGCGGTGACGATCGAGCCGGTGTCGACCCCGAGGCCGTTTCGGCGGGAGTGAGCGTCGTCAGCGGCGGGATCCGTGGTCGATCGTCCGCCGGCTCCGTCCGGTCCCACACACCACTTTTCGAGTGTTACGTTCGACGGTTTCGAGCGTCACGCTCCACGGAGCGGCGTGGTACCGCCTGCCGTCGACGGATCGACTCGCTCCCCGGGCGGTGGGGATTCGCTGAGACGAGGGCTCCGGAGGGTGGAGATGTCGAAGTTCGGACTCCACGAGGAAGGCGAGAGGTCCACGAGGAAGGCGGAGGGGACGAACCTGCTCGACGGCAGAAGTCGAACTGAATCGACAGCGAGAGTCGAACCGAACACGCCGTTGCGGCCGTGTCGTTGCGGCGGGTCGCTCCGGCGACACCGAGTACTCGGCGACTCGGTGGTTCGCCGATTCGGAGCAGTACCGGTCGAAGGGGGACACCGGTGGAAGCGCTTCCTCGGAAACGAGAGACCGGACGGGGATCGTCGACACCCCCACACCAGTTTGCGAGTGCTATCTCGAGCGGTCGGTGCCGGTCCTCGGTCGGGAGGCGCGGCGCAGGTTTAAAGAGCGGTTCTCGTGCACGTTAGGTTAACTCCTGATTCACCCGGAACCACCAGAAGTAGGAGCGACGTTTGAACGACGACACTATACTACTACTACACTAGTAGAAAAGCATATAATATAATAAACGGGGCGCGACAGTCCAGTCGAACGGCTCCTCGAGAAATCCGCCGTCTCTCCCGTCCGAGTTCCCTGCCGTCCGCGGATCCCGACCCCGCCTTCGAGAGGAAAAGCACTCGCAAACCGGTGTGAGGGGGTGGCCGACCCGCCAGGCTCGGATCGTCCGAACGCGGGTTCGTTCGGGGCGAGACGAAATCCGTCCGAGCCGCGGTGAACGAGGACGGCGCGAGGTCCGTGAACGCCGACGAACGGGCGTTCGTGGCCGAACGAGCGGGCCCGTGACGTGGTTCGACGGGAGGGCGCCGTCGATCGGCCCTCCGTGACGCGGCTGGTCCGCCGGTCCGCCGGTCCGCCGGTTCGACCGCCTCCCGCGGCCGACGAACGGCGGCGACGGCTTCTCGAACACACCGGTTTTCGAGTGCTTTTGCCCTCCGTGGCTCGTCGCCCCCCACGCCACCCACCCCGCTCACGCTGTCCACGCCCCCCACGCCACCGCGATCGCGACGGACCGGAACCACCCGTCCGGAGCGGGTGGCCGACGGTAGCGGGCCGGTACCGTCGGTACCGAACTGGTAACGAAGTCCGCTCCCGGAATGGGGATACTCACCGGACCCGTCTCCTCGACGGGGATCCGTTCGAGGACACGTTCCTGTCGCGTGGCTCGCGGGTCCGGGTACTGGTTGGGACCCACGTCACGGGTCGGGGGACGTCCCTCGACCCGCGTCTTCCGGGACGGTACCGGTCGACCCCTTCGGGACGTCACCCCGCGGGGGTTCGCATCCGGTCGTCATCGGACCGTCCCGGATTTCACGACGACGGACCTCGTTCTCGATGGAACCTCCTCGCCGTTCGACGATGGCCTCCGCGAGTTCGGACGACCCTCGACCAGCGCGTCCTAGATGAGTGGTCCTGGCAACGATTGGGCCTTGGAGAACGGATGAGTGGGCCCGAGCACCCCGGACGGGGTGCCCGGGAGGGGGAATGCGGTCGATTCCGGTGCGTACGGTCGAGTCTCACCGATCACGAGGAACGACGACCGACGGTCCGTCCGTTCCCGGAACCGGGGCGTGCGCACGCCCTCGATCGTCGGGGGCGTAGCCCTGTTGACCGCAAGGGGGGTTGCTCGCCGAGAAGAATAAACGTTGCCGGCGTGCCTGCGTGTTGTCCGCGTACCCGAGGCGGAAACCGCGGAGCGGCGAGAACCCGGGAACGAACTCGCTCGACGCGGGAGGGGGACGACCCCGACGCCGTGACCGGAAGCCGTGCGTGGGACCGTGAGGATGCGCCGTCCGGGAGAACGCGATCCCGTTCGAGGACCGTCCCCTCGATCTACTGACTCCATTCCGGCGTCGCCTCCGTCTACCTGGCGTCCGTCAGCCCGGCGGCCGACGATCCGAACGCGTCGGTGAGGAGGCTCTGGAGGCCGCGGCGGAGGCGCTCGGAGACGGCCTGCTTGGAGACGTCCAGGTCGGTCGCGATGGTCTCGAGCGTTGCCCGTCGCGGGACGTCGAAGTAGCCGCGCTCGACGGCGACGCGGAGCGTCTCCGCCTGTGCACCCGTGAGTTCGTACGCCGGGCCGACGTGGCTGCTGTCGGTGGCCTGGACCGCGCGGACCCTGGGCCGCATTCCGTCGGCCTCGCAGCGACGCGTGAACATGGAAACCGCCGCCCGGTCGGGAAACAGCAGTCTGACGTGCCACCCGGCGGCGTGTACGCGTGCGGCGACGAGGTGCCCGTCGAGCTGGACCGCGTGGCGGTAGGCGCGCACGGCCAGCCGATCGGCGCCGACCTGGACCCGGTACAGGTGCTCGCCGTCGCCGCTTGCGACGTGTGTCCACCCGGCGACGGTCTCGTCCTCGCCGAGCGTCGCCTCGAACGCCGTCTCGTCGACGAGCGGCACCCGGACGAGCACCCGATACGTCGCGCCGTCGACCGGTCCGACGTCCACGAGCGTCCCGCTCGTACCTTGCGACTCGCTGAACGATTCGGTGAGCAGCGGCACCGCGAGTTCGACGCGCAGCGTCGTCATCGAGCGGCCCGGCCGTGGTCGAGTCGTCGTTCGAACCGTCGACGTTGGGTGGACCCGGAACGGCCGCGGACCGGAGGTCCGAGGATCGCCGCGGGACCGTCGGCCGGGTACCGTTCGTGAGTCATGGCAGGGTCGAGTGCTCCTGCCTGCGGGTCCGCCCGAGGGTAATTAACTATGCGCCGGATTACAGGTCCGGTGGCCCCCGCTCGGACGGTGGCCCGTCGTCGGGGTCGGTCACCCCTCCCCCGTTCGGATCGAACGGGACCCCCTCGTCGGACGAACGGGCGGCGATGCCGCTGTTCAGTTCGGTCTGTGTCTTGCAGTTGTCACAGCCTCGAATCTGCCCGTCGTTGCCCCCGAACACCCGGACGAACGACGGCGTGACGAAGCTCCCGCAGTTGGTACATGTTGGCATTGTTCGTACTCCCACCGGCCCGTGGGGCCGACGGGTTGGTGGATGGGGGAATCCGGCGTCACTGTTGGGCTTGACATATCACGGTCTTAAACCGGGGGTTCGGGCCGAACCGGACCACGGCACGCCGGACCCCCGTCCGAGCGGGCCCACCTCTGGACGGCCGGCGGGTTCGTCGAACCGAACGCCCCGACCTCCGCATCTCCGTGCCGACCATCGTTCCCCGTACCGACTCCCGTTCTCTGGACTGGCTCCCGTACCGGGCGGTGCCCACGACGGCGCGGACGTCGACGTCCTTCGACCCACTGGGGTGATCGGTGAGTACTGTCAGGTCGGGAGAGTCAGGAGACGAATACCGGCACGTATCCGGGTAAATGCAGCGTTAACTGCGAGTATGTCGATCATACGAACCGAAACACGTCAGACCGATGGGTTTACGGCGATACCGTCGTAATGGTCGAATCCGGAACCCGTTCCCCGTAAAGGGAGCATTAACGGGGGATTCGGCCGGCTACGCCGATCGAACGACGGTCGGCTCGCCGATGCACCGTGCGGATCCCAGAGCGCTCCGCGCGGATCTCCGAAGACGGCCGGAAGGCCGCCGCCGCCCCTCAACGACGCGGGCGCGTACGCATACACCGACCTACATCGGAACTTCTATGGACGAGCTATGGTGATATTACGCAAGCGATGGTCGAAGACGGGGCCGACACGACGGAGGGGGCCAACGTGCTCGAGCGGTCGGTACACGACCCGGTCGAGGGCGAATCCACCGGCACCGCGGTCGCGCTGGCGGTCGGCCGAGCCAAGGACGTCCCGCCGACGGAGCTTCCCAAGCTCGAGCGCACGCTCGACACGGACGCGCTCGACCGCCTGGTCGCCTCGCTGGCGACGCGCGAGTCCGACGTCCCCGGGCAGGTGTCGTTCAGGTACGCCGGAACCGGCGTCGTCGTCGAGAGCACCGGAGAAGTCGTCGTCAGGGCGGACGGGTGAACCGGCCGACGCCGCGCGTGACCGGGTAACGGGACGCTGAAACCCCCGTCGACGGTCGCCCCCGACGTTCCCGTCGTCGTCCCCCGAACCCCTCCGACACCGTCAGCGGTCGAGGGAGATCGACGTACGAACCCGACGCCCGCGAGTCACTCCTCCTCGTCCTCGGTGGCCTCCGGGACGAGCATCTCCGGCCCCCGTTCGTACTTCGGCGTGCTCGCGAACTCGTGCATCCGTTGCTTCTCGTCATCGGTGATTCTCCCCGACATCTATAGCGCCTTGAGTGGGACTGCACAAAAGTAATTTCGAGTATAACGGGACACATAAAGAAAGGAACGGGCGTTATCGTGGCGTTACCTGTTTCGCGAGCGTCGACCGGCCCGGACGGCCCGGACCGCGATCGATCTCACTCCGATTCGTCGGTGGATCGACCGGGGGAGACGCCGGCAACGCGGGCCAGGAGAGCCAGTGAGCCGACGACCACCACGACCGAGAGCAGTTTTCGTGACATCTGCGTTCGACCTTACGAGCAGGGACCGCTTCGTTATCCGCGCGGTACCACGGCCCGAACCCGGCGGGTCGAAAGCGACCCGGACGCCCGGTCCGGGTAACCGAGTCCTTCGCCGGCACATGTGCCGAATTACTATCCCGCTCACGCGTGTGCGGTACGTCGTGATTACGCAGAGTACGGTGAACGTACGGACGACCGATGGGGGACGGGCCCACGGAGCGCCGTTCGACCCCGCGACCCGCACGCCGGGCCCACGACCGCGGTCCAGTTCGGGATGACCTCCGCCAGATCGGCCATCCTCGTGGTCGACGCCGTCACGGGGCTGTTCCTGGGGAACGCGCTCGCGATGGTGCTGGTCGTGACCCACCCGGTCCAGATGCCGTTCGGACTGCTCCTCAGGAACGTGTTCGTGGCCGGGCTGGTGACTGGCGTCCTCATCACGGTGCTCATCACGGGCGCCCGCGACGCGCATCGGCTCGGGCTGTTGAGCCACCGATGAGCTCGGGCCGTCGAGCCACCGACGGTGGTCGTTCGTCGAGCAACCGACGAGGCTGATCGTCCGAGCGATCGGCGAACGCGACCGCGCCGGCCCGTCCGCTGCGGCTGCCCGCCGACCTGCCGCCGCGATCCGCGCGTCGCTACCGGGGGCCTAACAACGTGTCTCGACCGCCCGTTGGCGTCCGTGACACGAACCGACCCGACCACGATCGAGGGCGTCGCGCCGTCGCGCTTCCCGGGCCTCCTCGCGGCGCTCTGGCGCCGACAGGGCTGGACCGTCGCGCCGACGGGGCTCGAGGACGACGTCTACGTCGCCAGCCGGAGGACGGAGACGGGGGGCGAGGAACGCCGTGCGCTGTTCGCGGCGTACCGGTCCCCGGGCGACGCCGTCGACGCGGCGACCGTCCGGGACCGGGCCGCGGTCGATCTCGGGCCCGACGGGACGACGCTCGCGACGAACGCCGGCTTCTCGCCGGACGCGACGGGGATGGCCGCCGCCCACGGGGTCGACCTCGTGGGGCCGGACGACCTCGCGCGGCTCGTGGACGCCCTCGATGCGCGGGCGCTGCTCGGCCGACCGGACGCGACGTCGGAACCGTCCTGACCGCCGACGGGAGCGATGAGGATCCTCTCTGACCGCCGGCCGGGGACCTCGGGAACGGCGGAAACGCGCGGCTTACGAACTCACCTGGACGCGAAGGTTCGGGCGTGAACGTCGAGTTTCCGCGGGGGGTCCGCGAGCGCGTCGGGTTCGGCCGACTCACGCCCCGCGTCGCCGCGGGCGCGCTCGCCGCCACGCAGGCGGCGGACCTCCTCGTCACGCTCGTCGCGCTGCGGTTCGTCCCGGGGGTCCGGGAGGCGAACGTCGTCGCCGCGGCCGCCATCGCGTCGTTCGGACCCGCCGTCGGCCTCACCGCCGTGGCAGCCGTCGCGGTCGGCGGCCTGATCCTCGTGACCGAACGCGCCGCGTCGTTCGTCGGGTCACACCCCGACGGATCGCCGGAGGCCGTGACGGCGGTCAGGCTCGTCGGCTACGGACCGATGACCGCCCTGAACGTCGTCGTCGTGGTTCACAACGCGCTGTTGATCGCGAGCGTCCACCGGCCGGGCTGATTCGGGGACCGCCGACTGACTGGCTCGAGGAATAGTCGGGCGAGGTTCGACCCCGAGTCCGTCGAGGGGACCGAACCACCGGGACGCGGTCGAGGGGGTCCGCTCGGGAACGATAGAGCGGATCCGGATCGAGGTCAGTCGAGGAGGTCCTGCGCCTGGATGAGGTCCCAGGTCTCCCTGCCGTCCTCCGTGATCCCGTACACGCGCCCCTTCCGCCGCTCCTCGGGGACGAGAAGCTCGACCAGCCCCCGCTCGCGGAGGCCGCGGAGCGCCCGCGAGACGTGCGTGACCGCGAGGTCCTCGTCGTCGGCGATGCCCGAGGGCGTCGCCGGGCTGTCCGAGAGCCGTCCGAGCACGGCCACCCGGTAGCGCGAACTGATGACGTAGCCGACGACGTCCCAGTCGTCGCTCATGACCCCCTCACCTCCCTCCGCCGCACCGTCCAGTCACCCCGTTCGAGTGTGTGTCCTGAGAGCATCTTCCTTCCCCGTCGGCCCGCGGAACGGGCCGTGATGGTACCCCGCCGCCGCGGCGTAGTCGGACCCCGTCGCCGGAGCGTCGTCGGTTCGTGCCCCGTCATCGCCTCCCCCGGTCGACGAGGGTCGCCTCGCGCCCCGGCGCCACGTACCGGGTGTACACGTACTGTGCAACGGTCACGGCCAGGAAGGCCGTGACGACCGCGATCCCCGCGGCCGCGTCCCCGATCGCCCCGAAGACCGGCGTGTCGAACACGACGAGCAGGTAGAAGATGCCGCCCAGGATCGCGGTGCCGATGTAGATCGACTGCCAGGGCGGCTCGCGCTCCTCCTCCTCGGGCAGGTACCGTTCGAGCTGGCCGACGGTTCCCATGAGCCGGATCTCGCCGTCGTCCGAGTCGTACTCGACGATGCCGGCGTTGCGTAGCTTCGGGATGTGCGTCTGGTAAAGCGAGACGTACACCCGCTTCTCCTGCTGGTCGGTGAGCTCCTCGGCGGGCACGTCGTTCTCCCACGCCGCGACCTCGCGCGCGAGGGCGGTCAGCTCGATCGGGCGGCCGTGCTCCCTGAGGTACGAGATGACGAAACGACGCCTGGGGTTACTCAGGAGGTCGTACACCTCGTTTTGCGACAGCCTACGGTGCTCTGACTCGGACATCAGTCGGGGCTCGTGTGGTCTGGGTCCGCCGCCCACCGCTGCCCATACAGCGGACGCTCGGACACTTTGTTACTCCCCGGTTACGTGCTGTAGGCGACGTAACCGCCCGTAGCACGCGGATACCAGGGGGGGTTGTATCACTCTCGACCCCGTTCATTCTACCGTCACGCTCTTGGCGAGGTTACGCGGCTTGTCGATCGCACGACCGAGGAGGTCGGCGACGTGGTACGATACGAGCTGGAGCTGTACGTTCGCCAGCACGCCGGTCGCGTCCGGGTGCGTGTCGGGAACCGGGAGGAACTCGTCGGCGATCTCCCGGACCTTTCGCGACCCTTCACCCGCGACGGCGATCACCGGCGCGCCGCGAGCGCGGACCTCCTCGACGTTCGCCAGCGCCTTCTCCCCGTGGCGCCCGTCGAACACGGCGACGACCGGCGTGTCCTCCGTGACGAGCGCGAGCGGTCCGTGCTTCAGCTCGGCCGAGCCGAACCCCTCGGCGTGCTCGTACGTTATCTCCTTGAACTTAAGCGCCCCCTCCAGCGCGACCGGGTGGCCGACGCCGCGCCCGATGAAGAAGTACGCGTCGCGGCCGCGGTACTCGTCGGCGAGCTTGGCGACCGGCGAGTCCTCGAGGACCCGCTGGACGTCCGCGGGGAGCCGCCGGAGCGCCGCGCCACGCTCGGCGCGGTCCGGGCTCGGTTCGCCGGTCACGTCCTCGACGAGCCGCTCGCCGAGCAACGACAGCGCGGCCACCTGCGAGGAGAACGTCTTGGTCGCCGCCACGCCGATCTCCGGGCCGGCGCGGATGAACAGCGCGTCGTCACACTCCCTGGACGCGGTGGACCCGACGACGTTCGTGACGGCGAGCGTGCGAGCGCCCGCGTCGCGTGCGTGCCTGACCGACTGGAGCGTGTCGGCCGTCTCACCGCTCTGTGTGACGGCGACGACGAGCGTGTCCTCGTCCGCCGGCGCGGGCGCGGTCGCGTACTCGCCGGCGCGGAACGTGTACGCCGGGACGCCCATCTCGATCAGGTGCTCCCTGGCGTACATCGCGGCGTGGTACGAGGTGCCGCACGCGACGAACTGGACGTCCCGCACGTCCGCGAACGTCCCGGGGGGGAACGACGAGAGCGAGACGCTCCCGTCGTTCCCGATGCGGCCGCTGACGGTCCGGTCGAGCGCGTTCGGCTGTTCGTTTATCTCCTTGAGCATGTAGTGCTCGTAGCCGTCGCGCTCGGCGTCCTCCGGGCGCCAGTCCACGGTCGACGGCTCCCGCGTGACGCGCTCGCCGTCGGCATCGGTGACCGCGTACCCCGTCGGCCCGACCGCCACGACGTCCCCGTCCTCCAGGTGGACGACTCGGTCCGTGTACTCGAGGAACGACGGGACGTCGCTCGCGAGGAACCGTCGGTCACCGTCGAGACCGAGCACCAGGGGCGAGCCACGCCGGGTCGCGTACAGCGTCTCCTCGCCGTCGACGAGCATGACGACGGCGAAGCCTCCCTCGAGCCGTCCGATCGCCCACCGGAACGCCTCGTCCGGGTCGAGCCCGTCGGCGAGCCCCTCCTCGACGAGGTGGGGGATGACCTCGGTGTCGGTGTCGCTGGAGAACCGGTGGCCGCGCTCGCTCAGCTCCGTGCGCAGCTCCTCGTGGTTCTCGATGATGCCGTTGTGGACGACCGACACCGAGCCGGTACAGTCGATGTGGGGATGGGCGTTCTCGTCGGTCGGCGGGCCGTGAGTGCTCCACCGCGTGTGGCCGATCCCGATGCCGCCGCTGGGGGGCTCCTCCTCGACGGTGGCCCGGAGCGTCGAGATCTCGCCCGACCGCTTCAGCACCGAGAGCCCGTCCGCGCCCCCGTCGATCGCGATGCCGCTCGAGTCGTAGCCGCGATACTCGAGGTTGGCCAGCCCCGTGAGGAGCTCGTCGACCACGTCGCCGTCCGCGATGCAGGCCGTTATCCCACACATGGAAGGCGCTCCGTTCGCGTATGGTCGTGCGCCTGTGCGGGGTGTCGTGGCGGAGTGACCGCCGGTAATATTTCGTTCATTGATATTTTCCCGGATGGGCGCGGCCATCCGCGGTGACGGTGGCCAATGGCCCGATTCGTCCATTGTTATTCGCGTGCTGTGGCTTCCGCCCGCGTGGTTAGCCGACCCCACGTTTCTCCCGCTCTCCGGGGCGGAGACGGCGGAATTACGGCCCGATATCGGGCGATACCGACCGGTAGCGAACTGATAACAAAGGGGATAGCTGGTCCGAGAACGGACGCCACATGTTAGTCATCCTCTGTGCGGCGGACGACACGGTCCGACGTGTCACGTCGTCGCCGCCGCCCGATCTCCCCCCGATCGGACCGGAGCGGACCCCCGGACGCCCCGCGACCGCCGCGGTGCGCGGGGAAGCGACGGCACCGCCCGCCGTCGGCCGCGCCGCCCCCGACGACGGCCGCTCGCGGCCGGCCGACCGTACGCCAGCGGTCGGCACGTCGACGGACCCCGCTGGGACCCCTCGGGCGACCGATCGGAACGTCCTCGCTCCCGGAGTCGACCGCGACGGGGACGGACCGCGGGGACGACGCGGCCCGCGAGGACGACGCGGCTCCCGGCGGCCCTCGGTCCGCCGCGCGCGAGCCGCCGGGGAGCGGATCCGCGGTCGGTTCGACCACGACCGCGCACGGAGCCGGCGGCCCGCGTGTGGCCCCGGAACCGGGACACGGCTCGCCGTCGAAGCCGCCGCCACCGGCGGCGAGACGGTCCGGTTCGGATCGGCGCCGCCCCGCGGCCGGGGGAAGCCGTGACTTACCGCGTACTCACCCGATCTGCCGCTCCCACCCGCGGCCCGTCGGGCGGTTACGACCGCTCCAGCCGTATCGAATCACGAACGACCAAAGCACCGGCGAGCAGGAGTCACATAAATCCAGCATTACGTATAAGTAAGGTGGGTACACACATTGTATTCGCCCGAGATGCGATGGGTGGGAATCAGGAGTGTCGGGGTGGACGTGACTCATCACACCCCAGCGGACTGGACGAACGACCGAGGTCGCCGGAGCGGACACGTGGAACGAACCATGTCAACGGAAGCACGAACCCACAAACAGATGGACAGTAGCGAGCGGACGGAGCGAGACGAACCCGCGTCCTCGGACGCGGACTCGCTCGAGGAGGGGGACGACTCCCCGTCGCCGCCCCCAGTCGAAGAGGAGTTGCCGCTCGACGTCGTGTTCGAGGTGCTGAAGAACGAACGACGCAGACTCGTGCTCGAGTACCTCCGGCGCACGGAGGGCTCGGTGACGATCGGCGAACTCGCGGAGCACATCGCGGCCTACGAGAACGACATCACCCCCGCGGAGCTGAACGCGCAGCAGCGGAAACGGGTGTACATCGGCCTGTATCAGTGCCACCTCCCGAAGATGGACGACGCCGACGCCGTCGCCTTCAACCAGGGGCGCGGCATCGTCGAACTCGGCGACAGCGCAGAGGTGTTGTACGAGTATCTCGACTCCGACGGGGCGATCGACGACGGCGGGCGGATCAGACAGTACACGGCGTTCTCGCTCGGCGGCGGGCTCGCGTTCCTGTTCGCGCACGCCACCGGCGCGCCGATGCTGCCGGAGCTCGTCGTGTTCGCGCTACTGATCGGAATCCCCGCGGTCGCCTACTACACCGAGCGCCCCGAGTAGCGGACGCCTTCCGGCGTCGGAATTCCGGTCGACACCTTTCTCACCGCGCTTCGGCCCCTCGATCCGTTCCCGAGACGTCCCCCGGTCGGGCAGTCGTCCCCCCGCCAGGGACCGACTACGTTACGCCGCCGACTGCGTTACGCGGACGAGGACCGCGCTTCAGGCCGAACGACCACTTCCCCGTCGCCGTGGACGGTGACCTCACACCCATCCAGAAGGAAGAAGACGCCGCCGCCCGTCCGCTTCTCGCCGTTCAGTCGCGGTCGGAACAGCGCGTTCAGCGCGTCGGCGTCGACCACGGAGTTCAGCGGTTCGACGGACGTCGGTTCCACGCCGGTCGCCTCGCTGACCGTGCGGACGACCGCCTCGGCGACCGACTCGTCGTCCCCACGAACCCGGCTGTGCCCGCGCGCCCCCGTTCGCCCCTGATCGGAGTCGACGTACGTCGGGTCCGCCGCGGTCATCGACTGGCCCTCCCGTATCGAAGCGTCGATCGAGCTAGTACTACTGACATGTGCGTAGAGTACGCGTGGTGCTCGGGAGTTACGCTACTAAACGTTTTCGAGAACGAGCGGAAGCGTCACGCCGCGAAACCGCCGTGCGAATCGGACCGCCTGGTCAGTACGGGAGTCCGCCGGCCGACGGGGAGGGGGCGACGAGCGACGCCGGTTCCCAGGAGGCGTTCTCGCGGTCCCCGGAGACGTCGGTCCCCGGCGCGAGCCCGCACCCGGGCGCCAGGACGGCGTCCTCGAGGTGGACGTCGCGCTCCACCGTGGCCCCCGGCAGGAGCACGGCGTTCCGGAGGGTCGCGCCGGACCCGACGGTCGCGCCGGCGCCGACGACGACGGGGCCGCGGAGCGTCGCGTCCCGGCTCACGGTCGCGCCGGCGCCGACGAGTACCGCTCCCCGGAGGGTCGCGCCGGACCCGACGGCCGCGCCCTCGGCGACGGCACTGCCGTCCGAGACCGTCGCGTCGGGCGCGAGCTCGCCCTCGACGTCCCCCCGGCGGTCGGCCAGCGCCAGTTCGTTCGCCCGCAGGAGGTCGGCGGGGCGGGCCACGTCGAGCCAGCGGTCCGTCTCGACGGCCGAGACGTCGACGTGGTCGACCGCGCGGGCGAGCACGTCGGTGATCTCGTGCTCGCCGCGCTCGCTCTCGCCGACGTCGAGCCAGTCGCGGGCGGCCGCCGGGAACACGTACGCACCGGCGTTCGCGAGGTTCGTCGGGGGGTCGTCGGGCTTCTCGACGACGCCCGTCACGAGCGAGCCCTCCGTCGAGAGCACGCCGTACTCGCTCGGGTTCTCGACGCGGTGGGCGGCGACGGCCGGCGCACGGTCGAACAGCGTCGAGATCGAGCGGGGGTCGTAGAGGTTGTCGCCGTTCAGCACGGCGAACGGGCCGTCGAGGTACGGGCGGGCGGCGTCGACCGCGTCGGCGGTGCCCTCCGGGACCGGCTGGTTCGCGTAGTGGACCGGGACGCCGCCGTACCGGTCGCCGAAGAACGACCGGACGTGTGACGCCTTGTACCCGACGACGAACACGAGCGCGTCCGCGCCGCCCGCGACGGCGGCGTCGGCCGCGTGCGCGGCGAGCGGACGGTCGGCGACCGGGAGCATCGGCTTCGGCGTCACCGTCGAGAGGGGGCGCATCCGGGTCCCCATTCCGGCGGCGAGGATGACTGCCTGCATACGCCACCATTCGAGGGCGGACGCCTACCTTGTAATGCGACGGCTATTCGGCGCCGGTCGAGCTCCGCGGGGCCCCGCCCGGCCTACGGTCGGCCGCCGTCCGCCCGCGCGTCCGGCGCGTCCGGCCGTTCGCCCTCGACC
This sequence comes from Halorarum salinum, assembly GCF_013402875.1. Taxonomy (NCBI): domain Archaea; kingdom Methanobacteriati; phylum Methanobacteriota; class Halobacteria; order Halobacteriales; family Haloferacaceae; genus Halorarum; species Halorarum salinum. Next base: position 208,649 of record NZ_CP058580.1, read on the forward strand.
AGTTCGAGCGCGTCCTCGACGAGTCCGGCAGCCTCGGAGAACAGTTCCGCAGTCCGCCCCTCCTCCTCCGCCTCGGCGGTGACGCGAACCAGGGGTTCGGTTCCGCTCGCGCGCACCAGGAACCACCCGTCGTCGACGTCCACCCGCACGCCGTCGATGGCGGTAACCGCGTCGTACCGGTCCCCCACGGCGTCGACCACGGCGTCGGCGACCTCGCCGTTGCGCCCGGTCCGGACGCTCTCGCGCCGGAGCGGCGTCGTCTCGACGGTCGAGAGCTGGTCCGAGAGCGACCCGCGCTGGGCCACCATCGAGGCGAGTCGGACGGCGGCGAGCGGGCCGTCCGGCGCGCGGACGGCGTCCGGCCAGATCCACGCGCCCGAGGGCTCGCCGCCGAAGGCGACCGACGGGTCGGCCGCCCGCTCCGCGACGTGGCCGTCGCCGACCGCGGTGAGCGTGAGCGAGGCGCCCACGTCCTCCAGCGCCCGGCGGACTGCCATGCTGGTGTTGATGGGCGCGGCGACGCGCTCGCCCGGTTCGACCGCGTCGCGCGCGAACAGGGCGAGCAGCGCGTCGCCGGTCACGAACTCGCCCGTGCCGGTGACCGCGAGCATCCGGTCGGCGTCGCCGTCGTGGGCGATCCCGAGGTCGGCGTCGGTGGCCCCGGTGAACAGGCAGAGCGACCGGCAGTTCTCCGCGGTCGGCTCGCTGGGGCGCCCGGGGAACGAGCCGTCCGGCTCGGCGTTCAGCGTCTCCACGTTCGCGCCGAGCCGGTGGAGGGCGGTCGCGGTCAGCCGCCCGCTCCCGTTGCCCGGGTCGACCGCGACGGTGAGCCCGTCGAGCGGCTCGCCGGCCGCGACCAGCTCCCCGACGTGACGGTCGGCGGCGTCCTCGACCCGCTCGACCCCGCCGATGCCGTCCCAGGGCTCGAGGGCGAACTCGCCCGACCGGACGCGCTCCGCGACGGCCTCCTGCCGGGCCCCGACGTACGCCGCCCCGTCGTCGTCCCAGAGTTTCAGGCCGTTGTCGGCCGGCGGGTTGTGCGAGGCGGTGACCGTGACCCCGGCGTCGGCGTCGTACCAGCCGACCGCGCGGGCGACGGTGGGCGTCGACACCTCGCCGAGGCGGACCGCGTCCGCGCCGCACTCGCGGAGCCCCGCGACGAGCGCGTCCGTCAGAACCGTGCCGCTCTCGCGCGGGTCGCGGCCCACCACCACCCGTTCCGCGCCCTCCGTGGCGACCGCACGACCGACTCCCAGCGCCGTGGCCGCCGTGACGTCGACGCCGACCTCGCCCCTGATCCCGCTCGTTCCGAACATGGGTGTCGGTAGCCGAGTCCGGCCATTGTTATGGGGAGTGTACCCCGGCGGACGTGCGGGTGCGGCCGGCGTCGTCGGACCGGTCGGCGTCCTCTCCCCGGGCGGCGGCCCGGGCCCGGCGGCCCCGCCGGCCGGCGACCGCGGGCGGAAACCCGTCGCTAACAAAGCCGACGCGGGCGGGAGCGAACCCATCACGGACGGCCCGCCACGGGCCGCCGGGGTCCAAGCATGATTCGATCACTCGAACGGGCGCTGTTCGACAATCCGCTCACGTATCGTCTTCTGTTCAACGGGGTGACCGGTTCGGTCGCGGCGTACGTCGAGGCGGCGCGCAAGCGCGGCCGCTACGCCCGGTACTACGGGCGGTACGACGTCGACCCTGGGTTCGAGTTCAACGGCCCCGGCATCACGCTGTACGGGGACGGGGAGATCTCGCTCGGCGCCGGTTCGTACGTGGGACGGCACTCGCGGATCCAGTCGAAGGCGGGGAACGCCGTCCGGATCGGCGAGAACACGGCCGTGAGCCACTTCGTCTTCTGTTACACCCAGAACCGCGTCGCCGACCAGGACATGGGCGTCGCGCCGAACCGGAACGAGCACCTCGCGGTGCGGGAGGGCGACGTGACGGTCGGGGACGACTGCTGGATCGGGGCGTTCACGTTCCTCACCGAGGGGACGACTGTCGGGGACGACACGGTCGTCGGCGCGAACTCGGTCGTCACGGGGGACCTCCCGCCCCACTGCATCGCCGCCGGGGCCCCCGCCCGCGTGCGCCGGTTCAAGTCCCACCTCGACGAGGGGGAGGCGCGCGAGCTGGCGGCGGCCCACGCGGACGTGCTCGCGGACGACGTGGCGGAATCGTACGACCTCCGCTGACGCCGGCCGCGTACGGTGCCCGTCCGAAGCCTCACGGCCGGTTCACGCGGCGGCACGCCCGCGCTCGAGCCGACCGACGTCCCGCGGGCCCGCTCACTGCCTGCCGTCGCCCGCGGCGGACCGCACGCTCCCGCCGGTCGTCGCGTCCCTCCCGTCGTCCCCCTCGTCCGTCCCGGACCGTCGGCCGACGCCCCGCACGTTCCCGAGGCGGACGGCGCCGAGCCTGACGGCGTCCCCGAGCGCGGCGACGGTCGGGAGGGGATCCGACGTCGAGACGAACACCTGGTCGGCCGTCACGAGCGCGCGGAGGAACGGACCGAACGCCCGGAGCTTCCCCTCCTCGAGCTGTTCGTGGAGCCACTTCAGGTCGCCGTACAGCAGCCGCTGCTGGACGACGTCGTCCCGGTAGGCGTCCGGCATCGCCGGCGTATACCCCGCGAGCTGACAGTAGTGGAGCCACGGGACGTCCACGCCGGAGGCGACCGCCAGCGGAGTCGAGCCCCAGTACCGGCCGTTCATCTCGACGAGGTAGAACTCGCCGTCCGGCGTCCACATGAACTCGACCTGTGCGGGCCCCGTCCACTCGAGCGCGGCGAGCAGTTCGGCGGCGTACTCGGCCATCTCCGGCTCGCGGATGCCCCGGATGAGCGTCGACGCCCCCCCGGACGCGGGGGTGGTCCGCAGCCGGAGCTCCTGGAAGTACGCGAGCAGCTCCCCGTCCTCGGCGACGCCGACGGTCGTGACCGTCCGCCCGTCGACGTACTCCTGGACCAGCGGCGGGTTCTCGCGGAACTCCTCGTTCCGCGCGAGCAGGTCCCGGTAGGTGTCGACGAGTTCGTCGGGGCCGTCGACGTAGTCCCCGTCCTCGACGAGGTGCTCGACGAGCGGCCCCCCGTCCGTCCAGACGGTCTTGTTGCGCGATTTCACGACGGCGGGGTAGGTGACCCCGTCGGCGATCCGCTCGAGGTCCGAGAGCGAGTCGGGCGCGAAGGTGTCGGGCGTCGGGATCGAGAGCCCCTCGGCGAGTTCGAACGTGCGCCGCTTGTCGTAGACGCGCTCGAACCGCTCCCAGTCCTCGACGCCGACGAGCGTGCCGGTGTCGGCGACGCGACGCTTGTGCCGGGAGAGCACCGCCGAGGTGGCGTCGTTCGTCGGAACGACGGCGAAGTGGTCGTTTCCGTCGAGATACGAGACCAGTCGGTCCACGAACGCGCCCGGGTCCTCCTCCACCGGCGGGTAGCGCATCGACGCGTCCGAGCGTCGCGACAGCCCCCCCAGCGAGTACCGCCGGTCGCTCCCTGCCGTGACGGATACCCCGTGGCGGGCGAGCGAGCGGACGACACTGAGCGACGCCTGGCCGTCCGCGTCGAGAACGAGCACCCGACCCCCCGCGTCGGCCGGTCCTGACATACGTAGGCTACCGTCGGGAAACGGGCATGAAGTAAGTCTCACCGTACGTTCGGTCGAATGTTTCACCCGTCGGACCGGTTCGCCACCCCGGTCGGCCGGCGTCACCGGCGCGTGGGAGGTACCAACTGGGGGGACGGTCCCGGACGTAGGCGGGGCGTACGGCCGAACTGGCGGCCGGTAACGGCGTCGACGTGTCGGGGGCCGTGACGGTCAGGGCCGCGTCCCGCCCCCGCGGTCGCGTCACTTCGCGTCCGGGCGGTCGACGGCGGGCCGGTCGCCGTTCCCCGCGAGCCCGTCCGGGTACCCGCCCTGCTCCGGCCGGTCCCCGGACCCTCGCCCGTTACGGCTCGGGTGGACGTCGTGAGCCCCCGCGTCGTCCCCGACCCCGTCGTCGCGGGCGCCGGGCCGGTCGGCGTCGACGCGGTCCTCCCGGTCCCGCCGCCCGCCGGTGCCGGGGTCGACCCGCCGGTCGACGCCGTTCAGGGACTCGTTGGCCCTCATGTCGAGCGTCATCGCCCAGAGGAGCGAGACCACGCCGCCGAGTCCGACGAGGACGCCGGTGCCGCCGGTCCTCGCGTTCGTCCCCGCGCCCGGATCGGCGTCGTCCCGCCCGGACCCGCCGCGGACCGCCGCGGCGAGCGTCGTCACCAGGCCGGCGAGCGTCGCGAGCGCGCCGACCGCGTACGCGACCGCCACCGGGTGGAAGTCGAACAGGAGGTACTTCGTCCGCAGGCGCCACAGGAAGTTGCGGAGCAGCATGCCGGACACCCGCGGGATGTACGTGGAGTAGCGGATGTGGCTCTCCTCGTCGCCGTAGGTGACCGGCCGGGGGACGTCGAGGACGCGCAGGCCGGCGACGTTCAGCTTGACGAGCAGGTCGTTGCAGTAGCCGTAGAACTCGTACATCCCCTCGACGTCGGCCCGCTCCAGCGCCTCGTGGGAGATGGCGGTGTAGCCGCTCTGGGGGTCGCCGGTCCGCCAGTAGCCGCTCGCGATCTTCGTCAGCCCGGAGAGGATGGCGTTGCCGACGAACCGGAACGCGGGCATGTCCTCCCGGTCGGTCCGGTTCAGGAACCGGTTCCCCTTGGTGTAGTCAGCGCGCCCCTCGACGATGGGGTCGAGCAGGCGGTCGAGCATCTCGGGCTCCATCTGCCCGTCCCCGCCCATCACCGTCGTCACGTCGATGCCCTCCTCGCGCGCGCGAAGGTACCCGGTCTTGATGGCGCCGCCGACGCCGCGGTTCTCCCCGTGCTGGATCGGCACCACGCGCCGCGAGAACCGACGCGGCCCGTCCGGTTCGGGCTCGAACTCGTCCTCGAGCCGTTCGGCGGTTTCGGTTATCTCCGCCCAGGTGCCGTCCGACGAGCCGTCGTCGACGGCGTACACGCGGTCGACGTACGACGGGACCGCCTCCAGCGTCTCACCCACGAACCCCTCCTCGTTGTATGCCGGGATGACGACCCCGACGGTGTGTCCTCGGTACATGGTCGTCGCCGGGCGACACCCGGCGTCTCGTGGCGGCTTAGGCCCACCGCGGGTTTTGTTACCCGGAGCCTGCATCGGCCGACCGGATCCGACCCGCCCCCGCGCTCCCCGGGGTACAGGGTTCGCTTACTTCCCCCGAAGACCCCCGTTACGCCCGTCGGTTGTACGCCACGGGTCCGTCCGCCGGGCCCGGAAAACGGCTCCATAACAAAGCCTCCGGGTTGGCCACCGAGGAGCAATGTTCGGAAACGCCGCAGGTGAACGAACGACGGCGCTCGCGCTCGCGCTCGTCGTCCTGGCCAGCGCAGTCACGGCCGTGCCCGGCCTCGTGCTCCTCGCACCGCCGGCCGCCGCGGACACGCCGTCGACGGTCGCGGTCGCGCAGGGCTCGAACTGTTACACGGTCACGCCGGTGGTCGACGAGAGCCAGACGGTCGAGGAGTTCTACGACTACCGGAACCCGGAGACCGACCCGTCCGGCGACTACAGCTCCTACGGGACGGACGAGTATCAGGAGCCCCGGAGCTCCTCGATGTTCTTCTACACCGGGTCGGAGGGGACGAGCCTCGTCGTCGTCCACGGCCAGCGGGGCGATCAGGGGAACGGCAGCACCGTCAGCTGGGACGTGTCGGGGCTCCCGTCGGACTGGGACCTCGCCGTGCAGGACGACGAGTACGAGAACGACACCCAGGACGACAACTTCGATACCGGCGATACGACCGCCGACATCGATTGGATGTACAACAATCTGCGCAACGACGGTGCGGCGTTCCGCGGACTCGAGAGCGAGGAGTTCGACACGATCACCATCGAGCCCCGATACAACGAGGAGGCCGACGCCTGGGGCGACTGGTTCTACTCCGGGTCGGACCAGTACCACGTCGAGAGCTGGACGCTGATGGAGGAGGGCGGCGAGACGGTCGGCGAACTCGCGCTCGACCAGGAGGTGACCATCACCGCCGGGCCCTGTCCCGGCGACGAACTCACGGCGGACATCGACGCCCCCGGCACGCCGGCCGCCGGCGAGGAGGTCACCTTCGACGCCTCGGGGTCGACGCCCGAGGATCGCATCGTCGAGTACCGGTGGGACCTGGGCGACGGAACGAACGCGACCGGCGAGTCCGTCGACCACGCATACGACGAGCCCGGCAACTACACCGTCTCGTTGACCGTTGAGGACGCCGCCGGCGAGACGAACTCGACGTCGACGGAGGTCACGGTCACCGAAGCGACGAACGCCCCGCCGACGGCGTCGCTCTCGGTCCCGCCGAACGCGACCGTGAACGAGTCAGTGCAACTGGACGCGGGCGGCTCCACCGACGACGAGGGAATCGTGGAGTACCGCTGGGACTTCGATGACGACGGCACCGTGGACCGGGGGACCGACTCACCGGAAACCCGCTACGCGTTCGACTCCGTCGGCGAGGCGACCGTGAACCTCACCGTCGTCGACACGGCGAACGCGACCGACTCCACGACCGCGACGCTCACCGTCGAGGAACGGACGAACGAACCGCCGACCGCCGACCTCTCGGCTCCGTCGAACGGGACCGTCGGCGAGGACGTGCGGTTCGACGCGAGCGGCTCCTCCGACGACGTCGGAGTCGAGGAGTATCGCTGGGACTTCGATGACGACGGCACCGTGGACCGGACGATCAACGCCTCGGTAGTCCAGCACCCGTTCGACGCCGCCGGCGAGTTCACGGCGAACGTCACGGTCGTCGACGCCGAGGGCGCGACCGACAGCGACACAGCGACCGTGACCGTGTCCGAGTCCGCCGCGCTCTCGGCGGTCATCGACGCCTCGACGACCGAAGCGACGCCCGGCGACGTGATCTCCTTCGACGGCGGCGCCTCGACGCCCGCGGACGGGATCACCGACTACCGGTGGGAGTTCGGCGACGGGGAGAACGGGACCGGGGTGACCGCCGAACACGCCTACGAGGACCCCGGAACCTACACCGTCACGCTCCGGGTGAACGGGACCGATAACGCGACCGCCACGGCGGAGATGGAGGTGACCGTCGCGGAGGACGGCGGCGGGGACGGCGGGGACGGCGGTAACGGAGGGAACGACGGTGACGACGATAACGGGGACAACAGCAGTCCCCCGCCGTCCAGCGGAGGCGGCGGGGGCGGAGGCGGCGCCCCGCCCGCGCCGGACCCCGAGCCCTCGTTCGAACTCGGCGGCGTGAACGCCACGAACGGGGAACTCCTCGCGGGCGAGGAGGCCGAGTTCTCGATCCGCGTCGAGAACGTCGGCGACGCGGCCGGCACGCGGGAGGTCGAGTTCGCCGTCGACGGGACGACGACGGCCGGCCGGAGCGTCGACCTCGCGCCGGGCGAGGCCGAGACGGTCACCTTCACCCACCGGTTCGCCGAGGCCGGGACCCACACGGTCGAACTCGGCGGCGCCGAGCCGACCGAGGTGCGCGTGCTCCCGGCCGAACCCGACCTCTCCGTGACCGACGTCTCGCTCGCGGACGACACGGTGACGACCGAGGAGGACGTCCGGATCGACGCCACCGTCCGGAACGACGGCTACGTGGAGGGCTCGATGGAGCTCGAACTGGTGCTGTTCGACGAGGTCGTCGCCGTCGAGTCGGTCTCCGTCCCGCGGGGCGAGGCACGGACCGTGACGTTCACCCGCCGGGTGAGCGCGCCCGGCACCTACACCGCGAGCGTCGCCGGTCGGAACGTCACCGTCGAGGTCGTGGGGACCGACGGGGCCCCGACGCGGGGGGAGGATCGCACGTCCGAGACGGCGGCGCCCGGATTCACCCCGCTCGCGACGCTGCTCGCGCTGCTCTCGCTGGTCGCGTGCGCGGTCGTGCGGTCGAGGGGCGGCCGCTAACCTCTCCGCCCCGCGGAGGCCCCTCCCGGGGGACCGGCCGGTCCGCAGCCCCACGGATCCGTCCGCCGTCCCACGAACCCGGCCGCCCGCCCCCGGCCCTGCCCGGAAAATCACGATCGGCTAACCTGTCGCCCCGAGTCAGGAAGGGTGCGCCAAAATCCCCCGTCCGTGCGCGATACGCCGATTAACAAAGACGTTCAGGGGTCCACCGGCTGACATGCGACTCAGACACGTGAAGTCGTCGACCGTCATCGTCGAGGACGGTGACATCTCCGTCCTCTGTGACCCGTGGATGCTCGACGGGGCGTTCTACGGCTCGTGGGCCCACTACCCCCCGCCGGCGATCGAACCGGAGGACGTCGACGTCGACTACATCTACGTCTCGCACATCCACCCCGACCACTTCCACCGGGAGACGATGCAGCGGCTCGACGCCGACACGCCGGTGCTCATCCACGACTACGCGACCGACTTCCTCCGGCAGAACGTCGAGCGGCTCGGGTTCGACGTGCAGGAACTCCCGCACGACGAGCGGATCCACCTCGGCGGCGACCTCCACCTCAACGTCCTCGGGGCGGACAACTGCGACCCGGAGGTCTGTGGCAACTACTTCGGCTGCGGCTGGTGGATGGAGGGCGCCAGCGACCGCACCACCGACGGCTCGACCCAGATCGACTCGATGGGCGTGTTCGACGACGGGGAGAACGTGCTCGTCAACGCCAACGACTGCCGGTGGCCCCTCTCCGAGCGCGCCTGCAACGTCGTGAAGGAGCGCTACGGTGAGATCGACATGCTGCTGATGCAGTACTCCGCGGCCAACTTCTACCCGCAGTGCATGGACGACTACACGCCCAAGGAGAAGCGCGAGGCGCGCGAGGAGGTCATCCGGGAGATGTACGGCGACGCCGAGGGGTTCATCAACGCCCTCGAGCCGCGGTACGTCATGCCGTTCGCCGGGAGCTACACGCTCTCCGGGGCGCTCACCGACAGGAACGAGTACGTCGCCTCGCCGAGCAGGCAGGAGGCGCGGGACCACTTCGCGACCAGCGACACCGTCGAACCCGACCACACGGAGGCGGTGCTCGTCAACAGCGGCGAGTGGTTCGACGTCGATACCGGCGAGCAGTCGGCCCCGTACACGCCCGTCGACCCGACCCAGAAGCTCCAGTACATCCAGAACGTGCTCAGCGAGGCGTCGTTCCCGCACGAGGGCGACGAGATGCCGACGGTCGCTGACTTCGAGGAACTGCTCGACCCCGCCTACGAGCACTTCGATCAGAAGCGCCGCGACATCCAGTGGGAGAGCGACACGACGGTCCTCCTCGAACTCGTCGACGGCGCGGTCGCGTCCCTCTCCATGGAGGGCGACGGCTGGGAGGTCATCTCCGAGCGCGAGGCCCGGCAGGTGGACGAGTACGTCCGGATGAACATGGACCCGCGCCTGCTCCACCGCATCCTCAAGGGACCGAAGTACGCCCACTTCAACAACGCCCAGATCGGCTCGCACATCGGCTTCGAGAAGGACCCGGACGTGTACGAACGGCCGCTGTACTACTCGATGAGCTTCCTCCACGCGTGAGCGAGTAGCGCGCTCCACGCGCGAGGGTACGGGGGCGCTTTCCACCCCGTATACGCTCCATAACAATGCCCACGTACGGCCACGTGAAGACGATTCGATGGTTTACGCGACGGCATTCAGGGGAACGTACCGCCCGGCGTGGTGGACCCGAGCGGACGGGGGCCACGCCGTGACCGCGGCGGCCGGCCGGCGGTCGGGGCCGGACGCGGGAGACGGACGCCACGGGACCGGCGTGGGCCCCGGCCGGACCGACCCGGACCGCGGCCACGTCGGCGTGGGCCGGGAGCCGGACGAACAACGGTCCGGAGGAGCATGACCACCCGCGAGGCGCGGCTGGGGACCGCTCGACGGGCGGTCCCGCTGGACGCGCTGCTCGCCGTCGTCTACGCGGTCGGGATCGCGGCGCTCGTGTACGTCTCGCCCGTCTGGTTCGCCGGCCCGGTCCGCGTCGCGGTCGCGCTGCCGCTAGTGCTCTTCCTCCCGGGGTACGCCATCCTGGCGGTGCTGTACCCGGGACGCTGGCGCGACCCGGACGCGGCGACGGCGCGGGAGGTCGGGCCCCTCGGCCACGAGGGGCTCACCTGGGGCGAGCGCGCGGCGGTCTCGTTCGCGGCGAGCCTCGCGCTCGTCCCGCTGCTGGCGGTCCTGCTCTCGGTCGCGCGGGTACCGCTCGACCCGGGCCCGATCGCGATCAGCCTCGCGGCCGTCACGGCGATCGGCGGCGTCGTCGGCGCGCTCCGCCGTCTCCAGCTCCCGGCGGACCAGCGGCTCGGGCTGCCGGTCGCACGGTGGGGCGAGGAGCTCCACGGGGCGACCGTCGGGGCGCCCACCTACCGCGAGGCGCTGTTGAACGTGCTGCTGTTGCTCGCGGTGGTCGCGGCGCTGACGGGGCTCGCCTACGGGCTCGTCGCGCCCCCCTCGGGGGCCGGCTACACGGAGGTCGCCCTGCTGACGGACGGGGGCGAGGAACTGGTGGCGGGCAACTACACCACGGAGTTCGCCGCCGGCGAGTCGGCGCCGCTGGTCCTGACCGTGGAGAACCGGGAGGGCGACCGTCGGGCGTACACCGCGATCGTCTCGCTGGAGCGGGTCCGCGGCTCCGGCGACGAGTTCGCGGTCGTCGAGCGCGCCGAACTGACCCGCCTCTCGATGGAGGTCGACGACGGCGTGACCGCGCGGGAACCCCACACGATCGAACCCTCGCTCCGCGGGGACGATCTCCGGCTCAGCTACTACGTTTACGAGGGCGACGCGCCGTCCGACCCCTCGGAGGACGTCCCGAAGGAGCACCTCTACCTCTGGATCGACGTCGGCCAGGGGGCCGAGGATGACGGAAGCGACGCCGCCGGGGCGAACTCCGACGGCGACGACTCGGGCGGAGCGGACTCGGGCGCGGACGACGCGAGCGGGGCGGACGCGGGCGAGGGTGACGCGGACGAAGCGGACTCGAGCGGGACCGAGTCGGCCGGAAACGAGACCGCGGGGACCGAGTCAGCCGGCGACCAGACTGCGGGAAACGAGACGGACGGGAACGGAACCGCCGGTAACGAGACGGACGGGAACGGAACCGCCGGTAACGAGACGGACGGGAACGGAACCGCCGGTAACGAGACGGACGGGAACGGAACCGCCGGTAACGAGACGGACGGGAACGGAACCGCCGGTAACGAGACGGACGGGAACGGAACCGCCGGGGACGACGGCTCGTCCGCCCTCCGCCCGCCGCGGTCCGGCGGGGCCGCCTGAGATGTGGCCGTGGGAGCACCTCGTCGTGGGGTACCTGCTGTACACGCTGTACACCCACGCGAGGGGGAACGGCTCGCCGACGACGCTCGCCGTGCTCGTGCTCGTGCTCGCCACCCAGATGCCGGACCTGATCGACAAGCCGCTGGCGTGGGGGCTCGGCGTCCTGCCGTCGGGGCGGTCGTTCGCGCACTCCCTGCTGTTCGCGCTCCCCGCCATCGTCGCGGTGACGGTCGCCGGCGTCCTCGCCCGCGTCCCCCGCATCGCGCCGGCGTTCGCGCTCGGCTACCTCTCCCACCTGGCGGGCGACGTGGCGTACCCGTTCCTCGTCGACGGCGACGTCGTGCTCGGCTTCCTGCTCTGGCCGCTCGTGCCCGCTTCCGACTCCGACCCGCCGGACGGGCTCCCGCACCTGCAGGAGCTTGTGGCGGACTTCCTCGGGTTCCTGCTCACCCCGCGCGGGACGACGTACCTGCTGTTCGAGGGGGGGCTGCTCGCGTTCGCCCTCCTCGTGTGGGTGTGGGACGGGATGCCGGGGGTACGCCCGGTCATCGACGCCGTGTTCCCCCGATCGCGACCCGACGGGCGGTGACGGGGTTAAGTACGCCCCAATCCCGGAGAGGCTGTCCATAACAATGACCGAACGGCCGGCAGGGAAGGCCGATGACGTTACGAACTGCGGTCGTCGGCGGCGGAACCGTCTCGGGGGTTCACCTCTCGGGACTCTCGCGGAACCCGCGAACGGAACTGGTCGCCATCTGTGACCTCGACGAGGACCGCGCGCGCGAGATCGCGTCCGAGTACGACATCGAGGCGTACTTCGACGTCGAGGAACTGGTCGCGGAGGCCGACCTGGACTGGCTGCACGTCTGCACGCCCGTCCAGACGCACCTCGCGGTGGCCCGGACGGCCATCGAGGCCGGCATCCCGATCCAGATCGAGAAGCCGACGACCGAGACGTTCGAGGAGTTCGAGGAGCTGGAGGCGCTCGCGGAGCGCCACGGCGTCACCGTCTCCGCGAAGCACAACCACAACTTCGACCCGGTGATGCGCGAGGCGATGGGGAAGGTCGACGCCGGCGAACTCGGCCAGGTGAAGGGCGTCGACGTGGTGTACACCGGCTCCAGCCTCGCCGACGACCCGAACCGCGGCGACTGGAACTTCGAGCTCTCCGGCGGCGAGTTCGAGGAGGGGATCCCCCACCCGATCTACCTCACGCTGCGGGCCGGCGGCTACCCCCGCGACGAGTCGGAGATCCAGGCGCTCACCGGGCTGTTCGGCACCTACGACCGCACGTTCGACTACGACGCCGCGCAGGTGAGCTACGTCAGCGAGGACGGCGTGCTCTGTACGACGAAGATGCTCGGCGGGACCATCCCGAACCGGGTGATCCTGATCCACGGCGAGGAGATGTCGCTCACGGTCGACCTGATCTCCCAGACGCTCGAGAAGCACGACCGGAACTACAAGTCGTCGGCGCTAAACCGCGCGCTCAACAACGTCGACCGGGCCGGCGACCGCCTGATCGGTACGGCCCGGAACGCCCACTCGGTGGTCCGGCGCGCCCGCGACGACAGCTGGGACGTCGCCAGGCAGCTCAACGCCCACTACTACCAGAACGACGCCGAGTCGAAGGCGCTGCTGGGCGAGGGCGAGATGCCCGTCCCGCTGGAGGAGGCGCGGTGGACGATCCTGCTGATGGACGAGATACGGAACGCGGCACGGGGCGGCGAAGGGGCCGAGGAGGACGCCCACCCCGTCGAACCGGCGGTCGCCCGGGACGGTGAGTGAACAGCTGGGAACGGCGCGGCTCGCCCGGGCGGTCGCCGCCGCCGACGACTCGATCCGCCGGGCCGGCAGGCGGCTCCTCGAACGCGAACCGGCGCTCGAGCCGCACCTGCTGGCCGCCCGCGACGCGTACGCTCGCGGCTACGTCCGGGCGCGCGCGAAGGCGAACGCCGTCCGGTACGACGCGCCGGTCGTGCCGTACCGGCTCGTCCACGTCGACCCCGCCGACGTCGAGTCGGCCCGGGAGTTCACGCTCGCCAAGTTCCGGCTGGCCGGCACCGTCGTCGGCGGCGACTGGGACCTGACCGACGCCCGGTTCGCCGACATGGACGTCTATCGGGCGTACGTCGCCCACTTCGAGGAGGGCGTCCCCTGGGAGGAGACGGCGTTCTACGACCGCGTCGTCCGGGAGATGGAGGCGGGACGCGTCATGTGGGACTGCACCTCGGAGGCTGAGTTCCGCGAGCGGTGTCGGCGGCTCGACGAACTGTACGACTGCATCGCGGAGCACGGCTACCGGTCCCAGGAGGAACTGAGCGGGGGCGGCCTGGCGGATCCGATCAGCTCCGGCCCCCGGCTCAAGATCGAGCGGCTGAACGACGAGATCGCGGTCCACGTCGCCCGCGACGGCGAGCTGCTGTTCGAGGACGGCCGGAACCGCCTCTCCATCGCGAAGGTCCAGGGGCTCGAGACGGTCCCCGTCCGCATCCTCCGCCGGCACGAGCGGTGGCAGGCGATCAGGGACGCGTACGTGCGGGGCGACCCCGCCGTGCGCGAGTACGGCGACCACCCCGACGTCCGCTATCTCGACTTCGGCGGCGGCTGACGCCGCCGCCGCCGCCGCCGCCGGCGCGCCGGCCCTCGTCCCGCCGGTCCCCCGCTTCGGCCCTACCTGCGACCCGCCCGGACCCCGCTCCGGGCTGCGCCGCCCGACCGTTTTTGGCCCTGCTCCACCAACGCCCGTCCGTGACCTCAGCACTGTTCGTCGTCAGCGAGGAAGGCTACTGGGCCGAGGAGTGTATCGAACCGCTAACGACGCTCGACGACGCCGACGTGGACGTGGCCGTCGCGACGCCGTCGGGCGGCCCGGCGCTCGTCGACGAGCGTTCGACCGACCCGGAGAACGTCGGGGAGGAGACCGCCGAGTTCGTCCAGGAGGTCGCCGAGAACGACGAGCGACTGAACGACCCCGAGCCGGTCGCGACCGTGTCGGCGGCCGACTACGACGCGGTCGTCTTCCCGGGCGGCCACGGCACGGAGTGGGACGTCAACCAGGACCGCCACGCCCGCGCGCTGCTTCGGGACGCGGTCGAGTCCGACGAGGGGACGGCGCTGGTCGTCTGCCACGCCGTCGGCCTGCTCGCGTTCACCCGCGGCTCCGACGGGGGGTTCCTGGTCGACGGGCGCGACGTGACCGGCTTCCCGAACGAGTGGGAGGAGGGAATCGTCGACGGGAACGACCTGATGCCCGACGGTCGAAAGCTCCCCTACTGGGTCGAGGACGAGGTCGAGGCGGCGGGCGGGAACTGGGACGCCGAACTCGACGAGGACGCCTCCGTGACGGTGGACGGCGACCTCGTCACCGCGCGCGGACCCGAGTCCTCCACCGCGGCCGCCGAGACGCTGCTCGGCGAACTCGGCGTCCAGCAGCCGGCGGACTAGGCTCGCCGGGAACCGACCGACGGCTCACTCCGGCACGCCGAGCACCGCGACGTCGTAGGTGGCGACGTCCGCGGGCGAGGTGAGGACGAGCACCTCGAACCCCCACTCCGTCCCGCCGGCGAGGTCGCCGGCGGTGGCGAGGTAGCGGCCGAGCATGGCGCCGTCGGCGTCGTACGCCCGCACGCGGACCTCGACGTACGAGACGGTCCGCTCGCTCACGTTCGCGACGGTCCCCCGGACCGTCGCCCCCTTGTACCCCGACTGGACGACGAACTCGTGGCCCTCGAGCGAGAGCGCGTCGAGCGAACTCGCCGCGCCGTTCGTCCCGCTCGGCGCGAGCGCCGCCGCCGCGGACATCTCGCTCGCGTTGCGCGGGTCGCCCCCCGCCGTCCCGACCTCCCCCTCCTCGTAGGTCGGGTCGTCGCTCGCCCCGGTACAGCCGGCGAGGGCGGCCGTCGCCCCCGCCCCCAGCGAGACGAGGACGCCACGGCGGGTCGCCCGCCGGGAGCGGCCGCTCGCGCCCGACCCGTCCCCGTCGCCGCGGTCGCGGTCGACCATCACGCACGAACCGTCGCGCGGAACGCATTTCAGTATACTCCCCGGACCGGGCGGCGACCCCCACGGCGGCCGGCCGTCCCCGGCTCCCGGGCGGGGAGACGGCTCCGTTCCCGGGAAAACGCTCTTTGCGCCGTTGGCCGACGTCCACACCATGGATTCTGCGGGGGACGTCGGAGCCGGCGACTCGCCGGCGGTGGACGACGAGGGGTCGACGGCGCGGACCCGGGCGGTCGAGTGGGTGCTGGTCGGCGGCGACCGGGTACGCCTCGAGCCGGGTATCTCGGCCGCGGTCCCCGTGCTGTTGCTCGCGCTCGACGCGGCCGGGCTGATCGCGTTCACGAAGGCGAACTCGGTCACGCGGATGGCGAGCGGGATGATCGCCGGCACGTTCTCGCTCGTCACGCTGGTCGTCTCGATCAACCAGCTCATCCTCTCGCGGGAGTTCTCCACGGCCGGGGAGTTCCGCGACCGGCTCTCGGGCGTCGCGGAGTTCCGGGGGGACGTCGCGGACGTGACGGGCGCGCCCGCGTCCCCGGCGGTGCCCACCCGGCTGCTCGAACTGCTCGTCGACGCCATCCGGCGGCGCGCGGACGCCCTGGCCGACGCAGTCGACGACGGCGACGGGGAGTACTGGGACCGCGTCGAGGGGTACGCCGAGGAGGTCGCGGGCGACGCCGCGCGGGTCGACGGGACGCTGGAGGGCTCGGGGAGCAGGCGTTCGACGCCCTCGCGGCGGCCGTCGAGTACGACGACACTCGGCAGCTCCACGCCGCCGAACGCCTCCGGAACGACGCCCCCGCGCCTTCGGGGGAGGCCGCGGCCGCGTTCGACGACCTCGTCGAGGCGCTGCGGCTGTCCGCCGCGGTCCAGGAACACTTCAAGACGATCCACCTCCAGCGCGAGCTGACCCGGTTCTCCCAGCTGACGGTGTACAGCGGGCTGCCGTCGGTGCTCGGGGCCGTCCTGATCGCCCTGCTGTACGGCGATCTCGGCGGGGCGATCCTCGGCACGGAGTACGTCCCGTACGCGGTCTCGCTGCTCGCGGCGGTCGTCTCGCTCCCGCTCGCGCTGCTCGCCGCCTACATCCTGCGGACGGCGACGCTCATCCGGCGGACCGCGGCGGTCGGACCGATCCTCCCGGGAGCGGACGCCGAGGAGGGACCGCTTCTCGTCCGGAACGGCGACGGGGACTGACCGCGGACCCCGACCCCGTCCCGGGCCCGCGTCTCACCGCCCGGCGGACGCGTCGGCTGTCCCCGTCCGCTCGGACTCCACGAGCGCCGCGAGCCCGTCCCGGAGCGACACGGTCGGCTCGTACCCCAGGACCTCCCGCGCGCGGGAGAGGTCCGCGCGGCTCCGCCTGAGGTCGCCCGGCCGCGGGTCCGTGTGGACGACGTCCACGTCCGCGCCGGTCACGTCCCGGACCGTCCCGGCCAGTTCGCGGATGGTGACGCTCTCGCCGGTGCCGACGTTGACGGCCGTGCCGACGTCGTCGGTCCGTGCGGCCGCGAGGTTCGCGTCCACAACGTCCGAGACGTGGACGAAGTCGCGGGTCTGCTCGCCGTCGCCCTCGACCGTGAGCGGGCCGCCCGAGCGCGCCTGGTCGAGGAACGCCCGGATGACGCCGCTGTAGGGGCCGCTCGCCTGTCCGGGCCCGTAGACGTTGAAGTAGCGCAGCGCGACCGTCTCGAGCCCGTAGAGGTCGTTGTACAGCCGGGCGTAGTGGTCGAGCGCGAGCTTGTCGAGCGCGTACGGCGAGGCCGGCTCCTTCGGGTGGTCCTCCGCGACGGGCACCGACTCCGGCTCGCCGTAGATGGCGACGCTCGAGGCGAGGACGGCCCGGGCGTCCGCCCTGCGGGCGGCCTCCAGCAGCCGGACGGTCGCGGTCGCGTTCCGGTCGTGGCTCTCGGCGGGCCGCTCGACCGAGTCGGGCACCGAGACGAGCCCCGCCTCGTGGAACACCAGGTCGACCCCCTCCATCGCGGCGCCGAGGTCGTTCGGGTCGCGCACGTCGCCCTCCACGAGCGTCGCGCCGTCGGGAACGTTCCCCGGCCGGCCGGTCGAGAGGTCGTCGAGCACGCGCACCTCGTTGTCCGCGACGAGCGCGTCGGCGACGTGGCTCCCGACGAAGCCGGCGCCGCCGGTCACGAGGGTCGTCAGGCCGCTGGGGGCGTCCACGTCGGTCATCGTCGCTCACCGCACGTCGCTGGTCGCTGGTCCATACGACCGGCCACGAACGGTCGCGGGATTGTTAGCCGTCGCCTTCCGTCACGCGAGGAAGTCGGCCACCTCCCGCACGTCGAGGACCCCCCCGACGACCGCGAGCACGCCCCAGACGGCCAGGCCGACGAACACCGCGCCGACGAGCGTGGCCACGCCCGAGACCATCGGGAGAACCGACGCGACGACGGCCGCCATCCCGGCGGTCACGAGACAGACGACGCCGACGTGGCGGGTCACGCGCCGGACGCTGAAGCCGAGTTCCGAGTGGATGACCCAGACGTTCGTCCCGGTGTAGACGGTGTAGGTGAGGACCGTCGCGACCGCGGCGCCGACCACGCCCATCCGCGGGATGAGAACCAGGTTCAACAGGAAGTTCGAGACCGCCATCGTCGACTTCACGATGGCGCGCTCGCGCGCCCGGCCGAGGTAGTCCAGCCCGTCGCTGGTCACCTTGTTCACGGCGTTGACGAGGACGAACCCGCTGAACACCTGGACGACCGGGACGGCGGCGATGTAGTCGGCCCCGAAGACGTACTGGATCATCGGCTCGGCGACGAGGACCAGCCCCGCCGCCGCGGGGATGTACGCCAGCAGGACGTACTCCAGCGAGCGCTCGTACAGGCGGGCCGCGCGGTCGAGCCGGTCGCCCGACTTCTGCTCGCCGAGGGCGGGCGAGATGGTGAAGCCGAACGACGCGGCCGGCACCGCGACGAAGTCCGACACCTGCTTCGCGACCGTGTAGTACCCGACCGCGGTCATGTTCAGCAGGACGCCGATGAGGAGGGTGTCCACCTTCTTGTCGAGCACGTTCGCCCCCCGGGTCGCCGTGAGCGGGACGGCGTACTCCAGCACGCGCCGCGTGAGCCCCTCCTCGACGTCGTCGGCCGGCTCGTACTGCCGGTAGAACTTGGCGTACAGCACGCCGAAGCCGACCGCCCCCGCGAGGAGGAAGCCGGCGACGTAGCCCGCGAGCGCGCCCACGGCGCCGAAGCCGAGCAGGACGAAGCCGACGACGAACAGCAGCCGGGAGACGTTGGAGACGACGCCGACGACGGCGGTCCACGTCACGCGGTTGAACCCCTGGAACGCCGCGCTCAGGAACTTCGTCCCCGACCGGGCGGCGACGTACACCGCGCCGATCAGCAGGAACGGGACGAGGCTCGGCTCGCCGAGCATCCGGGCGACGGGTCGGCCGAGCACGACGACGCCGACGCTGACGACGACGGTGACGGCCCCGAGAAAGACGAGCGATCGCCGGATGATGTGGGGGATCTGTCCCGGGTCGGTCTCGGCGAAGTCGGTGATGTACCGCGCGGTGGACTTCGGGAGCCCGAGCGTCGCCATGATGCTCGCCACCGTGAGCACCGACAGCGCGAAGTTGAGCTCGCCGAACTCCTCGGGCGTGAGCAGGAAGCGCGTGAGGACGATGATCAGGGCGGCGTTCGCCACCATGGTCAGCGCGTTCGCGCCGAAGGTGGCCTTCACGCCGCGGGCGAGGCGTTCCGAGAAGGACATCTACCGCCCCGCTCCGTCGATGCGGTACAGCCGGAAGCCGTCGTTCGCCCTGACCTTGTTCACCCCGGGCGTCGTCTCGAGCGACCTGAAGCCAGCCTCGCCGTAGCGGAAGCCGTCGTACAGCGTCACTTCGCGCTCGTAGGCGGAGTCGGTCACGGCCATGTAGCGGTCCTCGTCGAACCGTTCGGTGTAGTTCCCACGCTGGAACACGGCCTCCCCGACGGGCTCCCGATAGCCGGGGAACTCCAGGGTCGTCCGGGCGTGTTCGGTGCCGTAGTCGGCGTCGACGTAGCGCCGCGGGCCGGTGCGGATGCCGACCCACTCGACCCCCGCCTCGCCGTGGTCGAAGGCGGACGCGTACCCCTCGACCTGGCTCTCGGGGACGTGCTGGGTCGGCTGGTAGACGTACGGCGAGGAGTGGAGCGCCGCGGCCCCGACCGGCAACAGGATCAGGAACGCGGCGACGAGCGCGATGCGGACCCCCGTGCGCCGGCGGGGTCCCTCGAGCGAGCGGACGGCCCGCGCCATCGCGACGGCGCCGAGGATCGTCACCGGGACCATGATGAACCCGTGGTAGCGGAAGTACATGTCCCCGGCCGAGGAGGCGACGAGCAGGAGGAACACGCCGAACAGCGGGACCAGCGCGGCCGCCAGATACAGCATCAGCGACGCGGCCTCCGAGCGCTCGTCGCGCATCCGGCCCGTGACCAGCGCGAGGATCAGTCCGGCCGCGAACAGCGAGAGGACGAGCGCGGGCAGGAACAGTTTGGCGAACAGCACGGGCAGGCTCCCGCCGATGGCGACCAGCGAGACGGACTTGCTCGCGACGACGGTCCCCGCGCTCGGCCCCTCGAGCAGCACGCTCGACACCGTCGAAACGACCGCGCCCTGGACGCGCTCGAAGCGGGGCGCCCACATGAGGAACGCGACGACGACGAGCGCGGTCTGGGCGTACAGCGGCCGGTGGGTCGCGACCGGGTGGTCGCGCCGCCACCGGCGGTAGACCGCCTGCACGGTCACGATGGCGACGAAGAACAGCACCACGTTCAGCGCCTGCTGCGGGTGGACCAGGACGACGGCGGTCGACGCGATCGCGAGCAGGATGCCCACGGCGGTCACGCGGTCGCGGTCCTCGGGGCCGGCGAACTCGGCGGCGGACTTCCGCCAGGGGCGCGTGCTGTACCGGAGCACGAGGTAGAGCACGAACGGGAAAAAGAGGATGGCCTGGCTCGCGGGGTGGGCGTTCGGGTGGACCGAGACGCCGTTGATCGGCGCGAACAGGAGCGCCGCGAGCACGCCGAGCGTCAGCGCCAGCCGCGAGCCGTCGAGCAGTCTGACACACAGCGGGACGAACAGCAGGAACACGAGCGTGTAACAGCCGAGCACGACGAGCACGAGCGCGACGCGGAGCGGGAGGCCCGTGAGCTCGCCGAGGAACACGGCCGTGCTGTGGATCCCCGGGTAGAGGAGATCGACCGGCGCGAGCGACCCCGCCGCCAGTTCGCGGGTCCAGCCGAGGTGGCTCAGCGAGTCGCCGGCCCCGTAGAAGTAGTACCCCCGCAACAGCGGGAGCGTGGCGACGACGAACACGGCCGCGCCGGTGAGCAACAGCCCCGCGTCGCTCACCCGGTCGGACCGGTCGGTCGCGAGCGCGGCGCCGACGCCGGTCGCGAGCGCGAGCCCGAGACAGGCCCAGACGATCGGATCGGTCCCCCTGTACACCGACAGCTCGTACCCCACGGGCGACGATCGACGGACGAGCAGCACCGCTCCGAGGAGCGCGAGGAAACCGACCGTGAGCCCGACCTTCGAGACGCCGCGATGAGTCCTTCCTGACATAGTGTTCCCCATCCGCGAGTGGGTGGTCGTCATACACCGCCGGCGTCATCGGCTTAGTTATGGAGCCCGTACCGGCCTCCGGCGGCCGGAACCGGACGCACCGCGGTCTCCGGCCCCACGGAGGACGGGCGACCGACGCCCCGCGTCCGACCGCCGATCCGCGCCCCGTGTTCGACCCGCGAAGGCCTCCCGAGCCCGGACGAGAAACGGCGTCCCGGCCCGCCGTCCGGACCGGCGGGCCGGTCGCGTCGACCGCGGCGCCACCGCGAACGCGCCGGACGGTCGGACGACCGCCGAGGGACGACTACGGGACGGCGGCTCAGCTGGCCGCTAATCGGTCACGCGGACGCGAGCCCTAACGGGATGCTACCGGAGGGTGGTACGGCGTTCGAACGGGGAGCAGCGAGTCGGCGCGGCCGTCGTCCTCGCGGCTCGGCGCGTCCGACGCGGCCGCGGTCCGCCTCCGGGGTCGTGGCCGATCACCGCCGCCCGGCCGTCGGGTCGTTCCCGACGTAGAACAGCAGCGCGCCGATCCCGGCGACGACGGCGACGAGCAGCGTGGCCATCGGCGGGAGGATCGAGTCGGCGATCTCGGCCACGTCGAGGACGTACAGCAACCCCATGATGAGGAACCCGAGGAGGGAGAACCATCCGAGCGTGCCGAAGCCGCTGCTCCGCCCCGCCGTGCCACGCTCCGCTGTCTGGGACTGTGCCATGGGGGAACGTACGCCGCGAACTTCAATAAACGTTGAGGGGAGTTGGAGTCCCGCCGGCGAACGCGCGGGTCCTCGGCCGGGTCAGCGGGGTCGACGGGCGTCGACGCCCGTCGACCCCTCAGGCGTCGGCGACCACGTCGCGATACACCTCGCGGAGCCGTTCGTTCGTCCGCTGGACGCTCACCTCGCGGGCGGCCTCGCGGCCGTTCGACCGCTCGCCGTCCGCGAGGACGTCCGCGAGCGCGGTCGCGAGGCCGTCGTCCGAGTCGCGCACGTACGACGGGGAGACGCCGTCGAGTCGCGCCCGGACGTCCCCGACGTCCACCGACACCACGGGGAGGTTACACGCCATCGCCTCCTTCACGGAGTTGGGCGACCCCTCCCGCCTGGAGGTCAGCAGGAGCGCGTCGGCGGCGTTCATGTAGACCGGCATCCGCTCGTGGGAGACGCCGGAGACGGTGTGGAACTCCACGTCGCCGTCGACCCGTTCGCGGGCGAGGTCGACCACGCGCTCGGCGCGGGGGTAGTTCTTCACCTCCCTGCCCGCCGGGTACGGGAACAGGACGTGCGAGGCCGACGGGTTCCAGCCGAGTTCGGCGCGCGCCTCCGCCGGCGGGGCGGGCGCGAACCGGTCGAGGTCGACGCCGTGGGGGATGACGTGGCACTCGCCGTCGAGGCGGCTGGCCATCTCCGGGGACATGACGACGACGGCGTCGGCCAGGCGCGCGCAGGCCGCGCTCACCGGCCCGAACGGGCCCATCAGGTCGGTCCCCCACAGCGAGAGGACGACCGGGAGCGACGGCTGGGCCACCGCGGCCGGACCGGTCAGGCCGTAGTTGGCGTGGACGAGGTCGTAGTCCCGGAAGGAGTGGCGCAGCACAGTCGGGTAGAATCGGAGGTAGTCGACCGGGCTGCGGCCGTCGACCCCGCCGCCGCCGTAGTCGCGGTCCCCGGGCACCGCGAGCGTCGTGGTCCGGACGCCGCCCGCCTCGAGGTGCCGGATCTGCTGGTTGAAGAAGCGCGACCTGCTGTTGGTGACGAGTTCGAGCGCGTGCATCTACCGTGCCACCAGCCGGTACGCGCGCTTGGCGACGTCCATGCTCGGGCCGCCGGACTCGACGACGTAGTAGGGCGACAGGTCCGCGCCGAACTTGCTCTTGTAGCGGCAGAGCCGCTCGGTGTTCGCGCCCATCAGGTCGTAGCCGTCGACCGACTGGCGGGGCTCGCCGGCTGCGACGTCCTCCACCATCCGCCAGTGGACGAGGCTGTTGACGCTCACCCCCTCGTGGACGGTGCGGGCGCCGCCGAGCCAGAAGTAGGCGTCGTCGTTCGAGTAGAGGGCGACGACGCCGGTGAGGAACTCGCCGTCGGCGTCACGGGCGACGTACGTCCTGCAGCGGTCGTCGGCCGCCATCGACTCGGTCAGGTCGCGGACGTACGGCCACGTCAGGCTGAACGTCCGGTCCTGCTCGGCGTAGCGTTCGGCCGCCCGCTCGAACACGGCACGGGTCCCCTCGAGCCCCTCGGGTTCGACGGTCACGTCGAGGTCGCGGGCGTCGCGGATCTCCCGGCGCAGGCTCTTGCTGCACGCCGCGAGCATGTCGTCAGGGTCGCCGTCGACCGCGAGCCGGTAGGTGAACCGCGTGTCGAGGTCGAGGTCGTTCCAGACGTACGGCCTGGGATCGGGGTAGGCCGTGGTGCAGACGGTCCGGAACAGCGTCAGCGAGGAGTCGACGTCCAGCTCCTCGACGAGCTCCGCGGCGAACGTCGCGTTCACCTTCTCGCGCTTGCGTCGCTTGGGGCTCGCGGGCATCACCAGCGGGCCGAGCCGCGGGATCGAGAAGCCGGGCGGCGGCGAGAGAATCGCCGTGCCGACCGACCGCTCGCGGACCACCGCGGGGAACAGACCGACCGGTCGGTCGCCCTTGAACCCGCCGTACAGCCGGAGCTCACCGTCCGTGTGCGCGTCGAGGGCCTCCAGCGCCGCGGGAACGTGGAACGGCTCGAACCCGGACGAGGGCAGCGCGTCCCCCCACTCGTCGAGCGAGAGCGTCTCGAGGTTCATTCGCTCCGGTCCGGGGTCCGAGCCGGGTTAGTTATCCCCCGCCTATCGGGCCCGCGCGTCCCGGTCGGATTCACCTGCCCGCCCGACGTCGGGTCCGCGCGCCGCGGTCTCCCCGAGCAACCACGCCCTAGAACTGCCGCTGCCGCGGGACGGGTTACGCGGCGCTCGCCGTCCCCGGACCGGAGGAGGAGTGGCGGCTCAGACGGCGGCCGCGAGCGCCTCTACCACCTTCGGCGCCGCCTCCCCGTCGCCGAACAGGTCGGGTCGGTCGGGCCGGTTCGTCCGCCCGTCGAGCGCCGCGGCGATGGCGTCGGCGTCGGCGCCGGTCAACTCGTTCCAGCCGCACTCGACGGTGTTCACCCACTCAGTTCGGTCGCGAAACGTCACGCAGGGGGTGGCCAGCAGGAACGCCTCCTTCTGGACGCCTCCGGAGTCGGTTGCGACGCGCTCGGCGCCGTCGACGAGCCGGACGAAATCGAGGTAGCCCACCGGCTCGACCAGCCGGACCGCGTCGCCGACGGCGTCCTCGAGCCCGTGCTCCTCGATCCGCCCGCGGGTCCGGGGGTGGATCGGCAACACCACGGGTCGGGGCGACCGGGAGAGCCCCTCGAGAACGTTCGATAGCCGGCCCGGATCGTCGGTGTTCGCCGCGCGGTGGACGGTCGCTAGCACGTACTCGCCCGGGGCGACGCCGAAGTCCTCGAGGACCGTCGACCGGTCGAGAGCGCGATTCCTCGCCCGGAGTAGCGCGTCGTACATCACGTCGCCGACGTCGTGGGCGCGTTCGGCGAGCCCCTCCGCCGCGAGGTTGTCGACGGCCGGTCGGGTCGGCGCGAACAGCAGGTCGGACGCGTGGTCGGTCAGCACGCGATTCACCTCCTCGGGCATCCCGCGGTCGCCGCTCCGCAGACCTGCCTCGACGTGGGCCAGCGCGGCGGGCGACTGTGCGGCCGCGATGGCGCCCGCCAGCGTGGAGTTCGTGTCGCCGTAGACGAGCACGACGTCGGGCTCCTCCTCGCGAACGCACTCGCCGACGCCGGCGGTCATCCGGCCGATCTGTTCGCCGTGGGGCCCCGACCCGACGTCGAGGTCGTGGTCGGGGCGCCGAACCGAGAGCTCGTCGAAGAACACCTCCGAAAGCCGCTCGTCGTAGTGCTGACCGGTGTGGACGAGCACCTCCTCGTGCCCGTACTCGAGCGCCTGCGAGACGGGCGCGGCCTTGACGAACTGCGGGCGCGCGCCGACCACGGTGAGCACCTTCATCGGTCGGCCCCCCCGTCGGCGGCGTGGACCACGGGGCGGGGCCGGTCGTCCGTCGCGGCGGGCGGTTCCCCCACCTCGTGTGCGACGTGGCGGGCCACCTCGCCCCCCTCGTCGGCCGCCGCGTGAATCAGATCCAGCATGAACCCCGTGACGTCGACGGCCTCCTCGAGGAAGCGATCCAGCCGACGCCGCCAGCGCGCGTCGGCCTCCGGGTCCGTCGCCAGCGAACGCGCCTTCTCGACGGCCCGTTCCTCGTCGGCCACCGACCGGACCAGGCCGTACTCGTCGTCCAGGACGCGGAAGTTTGTCATGTCTCCGTCCCCGACGAAGGAGTTCGACCGCACCGCGGGCGTGGCCAGCAGGCCCGCTTCCGTCGCCATCGTCTGGGAGTCACCGACGTAGAGGTCGGCGAAGTGTAACAGGCTGTGGATCGCCTCGGGGGGGACCGGCAGGCGGTAGGGTTCGAACTCGGGGGGGAGTTCCGACTCGCTCGAGACGTACACCTCCCCGTGCTCGGAGAGGCGCGCGACCAGTTCCCGCTTGGCCTCCAGCGAGAGGCCGCCCTCGCCGACGTCGTGGTGGGCTTCCCAGGAGACGAACCGCAGGACGAAGTAGCGCGCGTCGGGGTCGACGCCGGATGCCTCGAGGATCCCCCGGTCCGGTTCGAACCGGTCGGGGTGGAGGTACGCGAGTTCGTGAAACCCGTCGTAGCACCGGTGGGACCGACCCAGGTCCTTGCTGAACGACCGGGGCGTGCAGACGACGCTGGCGAGCGGGCAGGCGAGGTGTACCGGGACGCGGACGGGTTCGCTGTCGGCGAAGACGATGCTCGGACTGCCGACCAGCCGTGCCGCGTGGACCGCCGGGGGGTTGAGGTGGCTCACGACCACGTCCGGACGGAAGCGTGCGGCGGTCGTCAGCGTACGAGCCTCCCGGACCGTCCACTCCGCCGCCAGCCCCGGGAGCGTGCCCCGGTGGCTCGAGAGGACGGTGTGGTCGATGCCCGCGGCGTCGAGCAGGTCGGTCGTCACGTCCTTCTCGCGGGAGGTGACGTGGACCCGGTGCCCGTCGGCCTCCAGTTCCCGGATGGCGTGTCTGAACAGGTGGACGTGGGCCGGGTGGCTCACGTCGAAGAGCGCACGCATCAGCCCGACCGACGGGGGCCGGCGCGACGCCGTTCGGCGCTCCCCTCGTTGGCTCCGATCGCCTCGCCGTCGGCATCGAGCGGCGGCCGGGTCGCGCCACTCCGTTCGGCGGACCCGCCCCACGACGGGTGGACCGTCCCGGACACGGGGAACGGCCGAACCCGTCTCCACGGTTCGTGCGAGAACGTACCAGCTTTCATACATCCTCGCCCGCGTACCACGTCCGGTTTGTTATGACCTCGCTATATCATGTTCTCCGTTCGGCACGTTTCGCCCCGTCGAAAAGGCTGCCTACTCGACCGATCCCTCCCCCTCGTCGGGTCGTTATGACGTCGCTATATCACGGTTCCGGCCCGTCGCCGTCCGGACCCGTCGAGGAGGTGGCCCTCCGCCGGTCGCCGCCCCCGGGCGGGTCGGCCAGCCCCTCCTGCTCGTACAGCTGTCCCGGGGAGCCGACCCAGGCGCCGAGTTCGAGCGCGCGCTCGACCAGCCGTCGGTACAGCCGGCGGTGGCCGGGGAACTCCCCCTCGCTGAAGTGGCGGGGGTGCCACAGCGCCGTCATGACGGCCCCGTTGTCGCACGCCTCCGCGAGGAGGTCCTCGCAGGCCTCCCGGGCCCGGTCGAACTCCTCGCCCGGGTCCGGGAGCGACTGCTCCATGACCGTCAGCGGGAACACGACGAAGCCGTCGTCGAACGGGCGATGGACGCCGTAGCCGTGGTCGAACCCGTACTCCTCGCTGGAGCCGAGGCTGGCGTCGTACGCGAGCCCCAGCGCACGGTGGTCGGCCCACGTGTCGGGCGCCTCGAGGTTGAGGTAGTGCTGGCGCCCGCCGCGAACCGCGCGGCCGAGCGCCTCCTCGACGGTCGCCTTCTCCTCGCGGAGGCGCTCCCGGTCCTCGAACGACTCGTAGGAGCCGTGCAGGCCGACCTCCCAGCCCCCCTCGTCCATCCGCCGGATCGCCGCCCGGATCTCGGGGTCGGCGGGGTCGTACCGCCCGGCGAACAGGCGCCAGGCGTCCATCGACGGCCACTCGCGGGGGGGTCGGTCCCGGAACAGGCGCTGCTCGGAGAGGAAGTAGAACGCCGAGCGGACGCCCAGGTCCGCCTCCAGATCCATCACCGTCCCGAACTGCCAGTAGGGGTTCACCCCCGGCAGCGCCGTCGAGAGGTGGTACCGCCGCCGGTCCGGCTCGGTCAGCGCGTAGAACAGCGACTGGTACGTCTTGTACGGCCTGTCGACGTCGTGGGTGAGACACAGCGCGAACGTGTGCCCGTCCGGCACGGCTCGCTCGTCGGCGACCACGTCGTCGGTCGCCCCGCGGTTGCCGCCGTCCCACCCGTCGTAGCTCCCGATCACGCCGCCGCCACCTCGCGGACCGTCTCGAGCATGTAGGCGGTCACGTCCACCTTCTCGGCGAGCATGTCGCGCCGCCGCGTCCGCCAGCGGTCCCCGGCGTCCGGATCCGTCGCCAGCGCGACCGCGGCGTCGACGAAGTCGGACACCCCGTGGAGCGTCCTGACGAGCCCGTACTCGTGCAGTTCGTGGAAGTTCCCCATCTCGTCGCCGTAGGGGTTGAACCGCGCGGTCGGCGTCGCGAGCACGGCCGCCTCGGTCGCCATCGTCCCCGAGTCGCCCGCGTACACGTCGGCGTGCGCGAGCAGCTGGTGGACCGCTTCGGGCGGGACCGGCACCCGCCTGTCGTCCAGGTCGGCCGGCAGCGGTCCCTCGCTGGAGACGTACACCGTGAGCCCAGCCTCCTCCTCCAGCCGCTCGACGAGCTCGCGCTTGTCCGCGGGCGAGAGGCTCTCGTGGCCGACGTCGTGGTGGGCTCCCATCGCGACGAACCTGAGCACCGCGTACGGCTCGTCGGGGTCGACGCCGGCCTCGCGGAGGGCGTCGGGGTCCGGTTCGAAGCGCGCCGGGTGGAGGTACGCGAGTTCGTGGAACCCCTCGTACCGGCGCTGGCGCTCGCCGAAGTCGCGCCCGAAGCCGGCCGGCGTGCAGACGACCGTCGCGAACGGCGTCGTGACCCGTTCCAGCAGCCCCGCGAACTCGCTGTCGTGGAAGACGACGTTCGGCACGCCGAGCAGCCGCGAGACGTGCGCGGCGGCGGGGTTGAGCCTGCTCACGACGACGTCGGGGTCGAACCGCCGGACCAGCCGGAGGAGCCGGCCCTCGCGGGCGACCCACTCCCTGGCCGTCCCGTACCGGCCGTCGCACACGCCAGTGAGCGGGCTGTGTGCGATCCCCGCGGCGTCGAGCAGGTCGGTCGTCACGTCCTTCTCCCGGGAGGCGACGAACACGTCGTGACCCTCCCCGCCGAGTTCGGCGGCGGCGTGCTTGAACAGGTGGACGTGCGCCGGGTGACTCACGTCGAACAGCGCGCGCATCAGGCCATCACTCCAGGTAGCCGAGGTCGGCGAGCCGTTCCTCGACGTCGTCGCCTCCCCCCTCGACGGCCTCCCGGTCGGCGTCGAGCGGCGGGCGGGTCGAGACCCCGCGCTCGGCCGGTTCACTCCCCGGCGCGAACACGTCGAGCACGGTTCCGTCCACGTCGGTCGGCACCGACGCGCCCATCGCGTGCAGCAGCGTCGGCGCGAGGTCGACGATGCGGGCGCGCTCGCCCAGCCCGTCGCTCCGGAAGCTCGGGCCCGAGAAGAGGAAGATCCCCTCGGGCATGTTGCCGCCGCGCCAGACCCCCTCGCTCGCGTACCACAGGTCGGGGCCGATGGCGTCGCTCGTGTGGACGTTCTCGCCCTGGTCGAGGATGAGGTCGGGGGCGTTGTGCGCGTACTCGCCCCCGTAGTGCTCCTCGCCGCGCTCGACCGAGCGCACGATGCGCTGGCCGGTCTCGGGATGGCGCAGCCCCTCGAGTTCCTCGATGAGCTCGTCGCGGAGCTCCTCGTAGCGCGGGTCGTCCTCGGGGACGTTGAGGTAGATGGGCCCCTGGTTGCTCGCGACGGCGGTCGTCCCGTCCCAGTCGACGACCGAGAGCACGCGGTCGCGCTTGACGCCCTCCTCCCACGGGACCATCCGCTGGACGCGCTCGGGGACGACCTCGCTCAGCGTCTCGACCATGCCGAACTTCTTGGCGATCGCGAGCGCGCGCTCGCGGGTGACCCCGAGCGACTGGAGGGCGGAGTCGACGCCCGCGTCGATCCGCAGGTACCCACGCTCGGCGAGCCAGGCGTTGACGTAGAACACGGTCTCGACCTCGCAGGTGCCGTGGTCCGACATCACGAGGACGTCGTGCTCCTCGTCGTCGTCGAGGAACTCGCCGATGTGCTCGTCGATGCGCTGCCAGGCGCGCCGGACCGGCTCGTCGTCCCAGAAGTAGTGCTGGAGCGCCATGCTGTAGAACACCGTGAGGTGGAGGAAGTCCGGGTCCTCCCGCTCCAGCAGCCGGCGGGCGGCCTCGAACCGGAGGTCCACGAGTTCGAGCACCGCCTCGACCTCCGCCTCGCCGGTCTCGGTCGGGGAGATCATCGGCGACGGGTGGACCCGGTAGTCCAGCTCCTCGCGCAGGAACTCCTCCACGTCGGGCGGCGTGGCGAAGCCGTGGTCGAGCGAGCGGTACGTCCCCTCGGAGGCGTCCGGCCCGCCGGCGACGACGAAGCCGTCGATCTCCTTGGGGGGGTACGTCGAGGGCTTGTTGATGACCCCCGCGCGCATCCCCTCGTCGTTGAGGTAGTCCCACAGCTCCGCGCTCTTGAAGTCGGTGGCGTCGTGGAACACGTGGTCCCTGTTTGCCGTGTCGATGCGGTCGAACCGGAAGACGTCGAGCTTGCCGGGGTTCTTCCCCGTCGCGTAGCACTTCCAGTTCGGGACCGTCAGCGGCGGCAGGCAGCTCTCGGAGACGCCGCCGACCCCGTCGTCGATCAGCCGCTGGAGGTTCGGCAGCTCACCCCCTTCGAGCCAGTCGCCGATGAGGTCCCAGTTCGCCCCGTCGAGTCCGATGGTGATCGTCGTCATGATGTGATGGATGTCATACGCGTGCCCGGTATCGTCACGGACTGGTCGTTCGAACCGCGTTGAACCCGCGTTTCACGAGGTTCACCGCGACGTCCTTGGTGCGCTCGGCGAGCAGTTCCGGGTAGGAGTCGGCCCAGCGGTTCGGGTGTGCGAGCACGCATGCCCGCCCGACCTCGCCGTTCGCGAGGAGTTCGGCCAGTTCCGCCGTCGTGGCCGCCGCGACCGCCTTCTCCCCCTCGCCCATCGTGTGGTCCTTGATCTTCAGCGGGCCGTCGGCCCACGTCCGGCCGGTGTCCGAGAAGTACGTCACCTCCCCGAAGTCCATCGAGAGGTACGCCTCGCCGAGCAGGCCGTACTCGTCGAACCCCGGGGCGTCCGCGCGGGTCCACATGTCGCGGTTGTCGTGGGGCGAGAGCGGGTTCCCGTGCATGCAGATCGTGTCGACCTCACAGACGTGTCGGAACCAGCGCAGCGAGTGGTCGAACCGCTCGTGGGCCTCGTCGAGGTCGCCGCCCGCGCGGACGTAGTCCTCGTAGTGGTAGCCGACCTCGTGGCCGAGTCGTTCGACGGCCCGCGCCATCGTCGGCTCGAACGTCGAGGTCCGGAAGTAGTACGTGCTCGAGACGCCGCGCTCGGCCTCCAGCGTCGCCATCTTGTGGGCGTTCTCGGCCTTCCGGTCCACGTCGTGTCTGAGCACGAGGAACCGCTCGGGGACCGACTCGCGCGCGAGGTACTCGCGGACCGTGAGGAAGTCGTAGCCGGCCCCCTCGGCGGCCGCCAGCAGGTCGTCGTAGTCGTCGAAGGTGAAGCCGTCCGTCACTGCCA